>PDZT01000350.1 GCA_002753105.1 Deltaproteobacteria bacterium YD0425bin50
GGTTCAGATGTCTTAGTTTCCTCAAATTCAAAAGTACTTTTTGCGTTCAGAGATTGTTCTTCTTTCCTTTCAAGAATCCGCCATTGAGCAGAATTTTCAACGACAATAAATGATGTTGTTGGTATCATCATGCTTGAGGAACGGCTTTGTTCAAGAAGGTCGGATCGACGTTGTTCCATAAGTTTGGGATTCATTGATGCCTGATGCCACTGTTCCCATAAACCTGCATAGCGTATCCATGTATCTCCCGGATCAAAAAAAGTTTCGGGCATCCTAATAAATCGCTGTTTTTCAACATCGTAATATTCTATAGGCATATTCCCCCGTAAAGATACTATTGCAGGAGAGTATGGATTGATAATCGATATATCTGCATCTCTTTTCAAGATATACACCGGAGAAATCATTGGAGGCTGCATAGGCGTAATTAAATCACCTGAAAAGGAACGCTGTACCAATCCGTTTGTATCATGCATGTACCAAACGTTGATATCCGGCGTAATGTGGGCAAATGCATCAAGATTGATCGCCTTGATTTCTTCAGTATTTAATTTATTGGCTAAAACAAGAACAAAAACTGGAAACTTATGAAAATTATCATTGGTTATGTCTGGTTTATGAATAAGCATTTCCTTTTTGATCGCCCCTTCTGCCCAGAATCCTCCCATTCGATTTAGATTGGTAGTGGTTATAGCATGACGAATCGTTTCAGGATCAGAAATATTCAGTAGTTTACCTTCCGCAAGAACCTGAGATGAAATATTGGCTGCCGTTAAACGCATCTCTGAAATTCCTAAACGGGTACAGATATCTCTGATTCGGGTTGGATAAGTCTCTTGTGCTGTTTCACTTCCTGATGAAAAATCAAGGATAAAATGAATATACGGGGATCGCTTTAATGTGTGGGGATATTCGTTTTCAGTGAATACAATATATCCATTTTTTTCATAAATCCGGCTGTCCGAGTTATGAAGGTTCAGTTTTATTTCCTTGCTTCCTATGCGTAAACGAGCCGCAGATTCAGCAGGATAAAGAAAATCGATCTCAACCTCTCTTGTACCATTTACAGGAAAAGGATATACACGCAATTCCAAAGTATCTGGAGCAACATATCTCAGCAAAGCCGGGTCACGTCTCACTTCTGTGATTTTTTGATAAACCCACATGGCTGTTTTTTGGTCAACAATACGACCTGAAACAAATTCATTGTCAATGTTAAGGCGAAGACCGTTGATAAAAATTCCTTCTTGAACATGAATAGACGTCAAAAATTCTGAATGTGTTTCACCTGAACGATTTTTCATAACGAGTTTGAGAGTTGATTTACTCGTATCAATTTGTTTTACATCTGTTGAAACTAATTCTACATTCCTGTTCGGAGTTGAGATTCGTTGCCCTTGAAATCCTCTAAAGCCAGTTCGTGCAGACAAGAACCCCATAGTTGAACTCACTTCTGGAATAGAATTTCCTGTCAATAATGTGTACATGCGTTCTATTTTTTGATCAGGTAATACCATATTGCCAAAAACAATATAATTGTAGAATTCTGAAATATAGGGAAGCTGAATTCCTTGTTTTCGATCTCTCAACTTTACCAATGAACGTGAAGCGGCTTGTAATTTTTTTTCTAAATGAGAAGGAGGCGGTTCATGAAAATCTGATTCATAAATATATTCAATAGCCTTATTCAGTGATATTTTTTGATCATAAGTGTTAATCATAAAATACATGGGTAATATAAGTATTCCAGAGATGATAATAATGACAGCTTTGGTTTGGGTTTGAGTCTGACATACATGGTTAAAATTTTCCATGAGAATTCTTAATTGTATAACAAAAAGTACTAGTGGAGCGAGCATGAGGAAACCTGCACCCATTGCAATAATTGCCAAAAGAGACAATGGAAGAAACGGCAGAAAAACAATAAAGAAATAAAAAATAAACGGGAAACAGATGGAGCGGGCAAACAGACAGACTGGAGCATATGTATCATTCGGTTTTGGAAATAAAAGTAATCCATTGAATAAGGTGAATAGATAAACCTCAACAGATTGAAAATATGCGGGAAATGGAATATAGTGATTCAGGTATAAGCCGCCAAAAGGAGCAATTAATCCAATAAGCAATACCGTTATATAATGTGCTTGTAAGCTGTCTGACCTGACTTGAGCAATCCTCCTTGTGAAAAATCGAAGCAGACCTATAAAAAAAAGCAATAAAGAAAACACCATACCCAGAATGGTGATAACTTCAGGAATCCGCCCAAGAAATAACGGTTGGCTTATGGCTGCAACGATATACCAACATGCCGGTATTCCAATAATGAACAGAAATGTATATAAAATTTCATTCCTCTTTTGTATATCTAAGGAGATACACGATAACTGATACAAAGACAGAAATGTGCCGGGCATAAAAAAAGTGAAATGCCATACCATACAATTAAATGTATTAATGATCCATATTGGGATATTGGCAGGAATAATGTTATCAATATAGCGACAGCCTAAGATAAGATATGCCAGATGGATAGCCAGAAGGAGAAGGGAATGTTTCCAATGGATATCCGATTTGCGATACTTTAAATATACAAACAACACTATGTTGATCAGGAGAATAATGATTTCCGCGCCAAATATCCATGCGGCAATGGCTTTTGTTTCAGCAGTTGCTTCACCGCTGATCAACCACCAGCCGCGAAGGTTTAGAATCACAAGAATAACTTGCGGAAAAATAAACCCCCAAATCAGCGCCAGAGGATTATAAAGAAAGGAAAAATACATCTTTTCTTTCTGATTCATTAAGCTTTCCCTCCCATATCACATTAAGTATAATCAAGGTAATAAGAAAAACAAGCACTCCGATTGCAAGATGGATATAATCAAGACAGGCTCTTGGAACGTAGTGGACTATTGCAATATATATATAAGTGGAAAGGAATCAAGAATTAATAACTTGAACATTTTTTAAATTAGGAATTATTTGATAGTTCCAATCACCATGAAATTTATCTTTTTCAACTAAAATTGATTCAAACTCCTTGTCGCTTATTTTTATACCTTTTTGGTAATTATTCGCATCCAATCCCGCTTTTATTTCCAGCCCTGTTTTTGTCTTTGTATTGCTGATAAGATTTACCACAACTTCCCGGCTTGTCAGGGGTTTTCCCCGCCAATTCTTAGAAATATAACTAAACATTCTGTGTTCAATTTTATTCCACTTGCTTGTTCCCGGAGGCAAATGAGATACATGCAGTCTTATATTTAATTCGTTAGCCAGTTTTTGAAGTTCTGACTTCCAAAGCCTAACTCTGTAGCCATTACTACCTCCGCAATCTGCTGTAATAAGAATATCTTTCACACCCATGTAATCAATCTGTCCCATTTCACGCCACCATCGTCGAATTGAAGCTACCGCAAATTCAGCTGTATCATGGTCTATGCCTACACTCACCCAACCCTTGTTTGCTGTAATATCATATACTCCATACGGAGCTACTTTTCCTAATTCTTTATCGGGAAAATCATGACCGTTTACTTCAATTGGCTGCCCCTTTGGTTGCCATTCCCGACCATTATTTTTATACTCGCCTATAAGTTCCTTTTTTTTTGTATCAACAGAGATGACTGGTAAACAAGCCTTTTGAAATTTTTTAATTTTTTCATAGATAAAAAAAAATTGCATATCTCTATCCGGATGGTCATCCCCTTCTTTTGTCTTTTTATTAGATTGCAAGCTGTATCCGAGATCGGATAAAAGTCCCCAAACTTTGCGTTGACTTATTGAAAAGCCTCTTTTCTGAAGTTCCTCAGCAAGTATAGCCGTACTTTTACACGTCCATCTCAGTGAAGATTCGGGATCTCCGCGTGTTACAGGTTCAACAAGAGCTTCAAGATGTTGAATAATTTCCGGTGTCTTTTCCGTTAGTTTTTTTCGACCTCCCCCTATCTTACGAAGCCTTTGTTTGCTACCAGAGTTGATTTCTTTGCGGTTTAATTCGTTCATACCTGCATGGATGGTTGTCCTGGAAAGACCGGTGGCTTTAGAAACCATACTCACGCCCCCATGACCTAAAGATTGTGATTCAACTGCTGCCCACATACGTAAAGATTTCTCATTGAGAAAATGAGAAAGTCCTTCAAATTTGCTTTTTATTGTTTGAATATTTTCTTCTTTTAACATACAAAAGTATGTTATTATGTGTTCATAAAAAAATCAACAAAATGTTCAACTTATTTATTCTTGCTTCCTTAACCAACTGTTCGAACTGAGCAGTGAGGTGACTGACTTTTTAAGTCATGGAAAAAAGACCATAAAACATCTGTGGTCATGTATGCTCGGAGAAATGAGGCATGTCAAACTCCGGACGA
>PDZT01000351.1 GCA_002753105.1 Deltaproteobacteria bacterium YD0425bin50
GATGAGGAGAGATTCTTTAGAAAAAGCTGACGTTAAAAAGCTACTCAATACAAATAAATTTAGGATAAGTAGTACCATTTTCAGCCTTAGCAATCTATCCATTAATTCCATTGATCTACCTCCAAAAAATTCACTTTATGATGAATTAGCCCTTGAATAGCTTTTTCGATTTTTTCAGAATTGGCGCCCTCTTTTATTGCTAAAGAAATGCCATCTATTTCCATTTTAGGAATAGGGGTAACAATAAAATCCCGTGCGGCTCTTTCTTTGATATAATTCAGGTAGATTTCTTGGATGATCATTCCTTTTACCATATTCAATGATAATAACGTTACCAGGTCCTCCATTTTGGATACACGTTCAAGTTTTGGAAGTGGATTAATAAACTGGTTGTAAAATGTCTCTAAGCTTTTGCGACCCAAAATATCATACACTGCTATGGGAATACTTCCAATATTTGTAGGATTTAGGGCATTATCAGTTGAAACAAGGATGTATGCATTCTTTATATTTCCTTTAAAACTCCCTTTTAAAATAATTTTATAACCTCCAAGTTCATTAATAGTTGGAGATAATGCCAAAATAGCATCTGGAGAATTTTGTTTTACCATTGCATTTAAGTCTT
The DNA here is from genome assembly GCA_002753105.1 of Deltaproteobacteria bacterium YD0425bin50. Taxonomy (GTDB): domain Bacteria; phylum Desulfobacterota; class Desulfobacteria; order Desulfobacterales; family YD0425bin50; genus YD0425bin50. The sequence continues at coordinate 626 of PDZT01000351.1, forward strand.
TATAACGGGCAAACGCAGACCAGTCAATTTCCGGACAGGCGTTGCTTAATTCTTCTTTGAGGTCTTTGGGGCTAATAGGAGTTGGATAAAAAACATATACCGTTTCAGCGTAAAGGCTACTCTTTAAATGGACCACCGAATAAAATGATAGTATTAAAATCAGAAATACCTTGAATAGTAAAACAGGAATCTGATGTTGTTGTTTTCTTATTTTTTTCATGTGTTATTGTAATTTGCCTTATTATCAATCAGGTATAGTACAAGTTCTGTTAACTCTAACTAATTTTAATTAAATTCTGTATCACATTATTTCTTATCATTTCCAAATTCCTCTAAAATTCATATTTCACATTCAAATAAATACTTGGTTCAACTTCGAGGGGGTTTGGAGTTAGAGAAGTATATTTCCATTCATAGTCGTTATTGAAAATATTTTTTGCGCTTAGTGAAACGGTTAAATGATTCTTTAGGAAGACATGCTGAATAGTTACATCAAAACGAAAATGGCTATCCATATAAATTGGATCTGCAAAAATCCCATTCGTATTTTCACTCACATAATCATCCACCCAAGTCAAATTCCCAAAAATTTTAGTTCTCCAAGGGAAATTGGCTTGATTGATCCAGCTTACTTTGTACTTTGGTGCATATGTCGGTGCCACTTTACCATACAATTCTTTATTTTTTATTACCTCCTCTTCTTTAGAAAAATAAGTAAAATTGAATGTCGAGTTATAAGATTCGAATGGACTATACTTCCAACTGAATTCAACCCCATGACCTTTGGTATCAATATAATTGTTGAATAAGGTTGAGACAGCTCCCGGTGTTTCAACTTTATATAAGGGATCCACATAAATCTGTCCTTCAATCTCTTTATAATATAAAGTTATATCAAAAAGGTGTATATCAGTAATATATCGAAAACCGAATTGATAATCGATGGACTCTTCAGGATTTAGATTGGTATTCCCCCGTTGAATGCTATATTTCTTCGTCTGAGTGTTATAGCCTACGATGGCTTTAGATCCATACTGAATGTAAGTTGGTAACTGATAGCTTTTAGCCGATGCCGCCCAAATGAAAAGGTCTTCACGTATCTCATAGGAGATTCTTCCTGCAGGTGAATAAACCCATTCGTCTTGAATGGTAGTATAAGTTTCAGCCCGGGAGCCAATTTCCAATTTTAATCGTTTCACAAGTGGCTGTATGTGATGAAATCCAACCGCTTTCAATAATAGCGTTTTCTTTTTGGGATCATAACTAGAAATCTGTCCTTTGGAATTAATTTCCAAGGCAGACCTTGAGTAATTGGTTGTAATTTGAGTTTCTGCATCTGAAGACCAGACGTGGTGGAATCTTCCTTCAACACCAAAGGATTCGGCATCATAATCCTGATCCCAGCTTTTTTCGTTAGTTTTACTTTTTACATAATAGGGTTGGAGAGTCAATGTATCGCCATTGTTGAGTTTATAGTCAGTATGTCCAAAAAATAACCATCGATAATCATTACCCGTATTGATTTTATGAGTCATAAAATGTTCCTGATCACTCTGCAACGAGTAATAACCAACCCGTGCCATTACATTCAAATCGCCCACATGTCCATCGTAGCGGTTACTGCATAGTACTCTTTCATACTGTAGAGTTTTAGCAGTATTACCATCAAAACCATCATCGGTTTCACCATTAATCGTGATGACCATAGCATGATCTTCTGTTCCAAAACCGTGTCGAATGGTACCCGTGTAACGGTTTTGATTGCCAAGCGTTGCTTCAGTTATTGTGCCTATCGAATCAAATGCATTTTTAGTAATAATGTTCATGACTCCGGTTGAAGCATTTGCCCCCCAACTACTTCCACCACTACCACGGATGACCTCGATTCGTTCAATTTCAGGCAGAGTTGCATAAAATTGATGATATTCTGGACCGCCTGTAACTATTGAATACACTGGCATTCCATCTATCAATGGAAGACTCGTGCTGTATAAGGCTTGTGTATCATCTCGGATACCCGAGGCGACAACATGCCTGTTCGATTGAAAAACGGTTACACCGGGAACATGGATAAGCAGGTCAGGGAGCATTTCAGCACCGCTTCTGTCAATATCATCACGTGTTATGACATACATTGCAGCGGGCGTTGTGAGAAAGGATTCCTTGGTTTTGTGAACACTGATAATTTCGAGATCAAATAATTCTTTCAAACTTAGAGAAGAAAGTGTTTCTTTAGTCGAAGATGTACTAGTATTTTCTCCTAATGAAAGGGATGGAAAGAAGCCTATGTTTATCAAAAATAGTACATAACAAAAAAAAAGATGAAATAATGTTTGAGGGTTACATCTGTTACTCATTTTTACCTCCTTAATTCCATTACAAAATATTTTTTTCCAATCCATTGATTTATATGAATTATCAAACAGTTGCTATTATTTTTAATTGTTCTTCAATTATCTTAAAAAATTCTTTTTGATTAATGGGTTTTGAAATATAAGTGTTCATCCCCGCTATCAAACATTTCTCACGGTCTCCTTTCATCGCATGAGCTGTCATCGCAATTATTGGAATATTGGGATTCAGAACCTGCGATGTGGGATTTCTAATTAATCCTGTAGCTTCAAAGCCATCCATCTCGGGCATCTGAACATCCATTAAAACTAAATCATACATTCTTTTTTTTAGTGCATTCACAGCTTCTTTGCCAGTACATACAACATCTGCAGTATATCCTTTTTTGGCTAAAAGTCGTAAAACAAGCTGTTGGTTAACCCGATTATCCTCAGCTAAAAGAATATGAACCGCTTTTGCTTCAGTATTGACTTGTGGTGATTCAGCGTTTCTTTTTTTTACTTCTGCGATCGTATGGCGTGTAATAATTTCCAATTCTTCATTATTATATCCAAATACGGTCATTATACAATCAAGAAGCTGAGAATTTTTTATTGGTTTTGTTAAATAAGCTGAGAATCCAACCTCTTTTATACATTGAATATCACCTCGCAATCCTCGGGATGTTAACATAATCAATTTGATATCTTTTAATTTTGGATCATTTTTTATCTGTTTTCCGAGTTCATCTCCATTTAAGTCAGGCATCATATAGTCAATAATGATTAAATCAAACGGCTTTTCATTATCAGAAGCAAACTTAATTAAAGCAAGCGCTTCTCTAGCATTGAGAGACGCATAACATCGACATCCCCAACTTTGGAAATATTTCTCCATAATTTCTAAATTAATAGGATTATCATCCACAATCAAAATTCTTTTTCCTGTAATATCAGATGGGAGGATAGGAATAATTTTCTCTTGAGATTTTTTCTTAAACTTAGCCGTAAACCAAAATGTTGAACCTGTATTTTCTTTACTTTCAAATGCAATATCTCCGCCCATAAGAATACTCAATTGCTTGGATATGGCGAGTCCAAGTCCTGTTCCTCCATATTTACGAGTTATGGAATCGTCTGCCTGAGAAAACGATTTAAAAAGCCTTTCTTGACGATCTACTGGAATCCCTATGCCTGTATCGGAAACGGAAAATTTAATCATGGCATGAGTTTCCGTTTCTTCTATTAATGAAACCCGAATGATAATATCCCCTTTTTCAGTAAATTTTACACTATTTCCAATAAGATTAATTAATAGTTGACGGAGACGTCCCGGGTCTCCATATAAATAAGTAGGTACATCTTCATTAATAATATACGCAAATTCTAAGCCTTTTTCATGAGCTTTTAA
>PDZT01000352.1 GCA_002753105.1 Deltaproteobacteria bacterium YD0425bin50
AATTAATCATCAAAGCGATTCATGTCTTACCCATAAAACATGGATGATATGTATAGAATTTAAGAAAGGAGAACAACAGAATGCAAGGTAAAAATGTATTTGCAACAAGGTGGGGAATTATTAGTGTAGGCGCAGTTATTGGAATATTAGCGCCTGTATTACAAAAATTAGGGAATCCCGGGAATATGGGAATTTGTGTAGCCTGTTTTGAACGGGACATGGCTGGTGCCATCGGATTTCATCGGGCAGAAGTTGTTCAATACATGCGGCCTGAAATTATTGGTTTTGTGTTGGGATCGCTCATTGCCGCCTATCTTTTTAAAGAATACAGACCAAGGCTTGGCTCTGCACCTATCGTGCGATTTTTTTTAGGCATTTTTGCTATGATTGGCGCTTTGGTTTTTCTTGGATGCCCTTGGCGTGCTTTGTTACGCTTATCTGGAGGCGATTTGAATGCGGTTCTTGGTTTGTTAGGATTAACCGCGGGTATTGGAATCGGTACACTGTTTTAAAAAAAAGGCTATAATCTTGGACGTACCCAACTATCTCACCCTGTGTCAGGCTGGGTTATATCACTTATGATGGTAGGTTTTCTGCTGTTAATGGTGATCTACCCGCAAATTCAAGGTCAACCTAAAAGCGGGGTTTTGTTTTATAGTATGAAAGGTCCCGGTAGTATACACGCTCCTCTATTTGTATCGTTGCTGGTAGGTTTAGCGATTGGCTTTTTAGCTCAACGGAGTCGGTTTTGTACAATGGGTGCGCTTCGTGATCTTATTTTATTTAAACAAATACATCTTTTTAGCGGCATGATTGCTCTGGTCGTTTTGGCAATTGTAACGAATCTGATTTTGGGACAGTTTAAAATTGGATTCACTGGACAGCCGGTTTCTCATAATCTGCATATCTGGAATTTTGCCGGCATGGCTTTGGCTGGTTTATGTTTTGCTCTGGCTGGCGGTTGTCCCGGACGTCAGTTATTTTTAGCAGGAGAAGGTGATGGCGATGCAGCAATATTTGTTATGGGAATGATTGTTGGCGCTGGTTTTTCGCACAATTTTGGCTTGGCCAGCTCGCCTCAGGGATTGGGTGAACACGGAATCGCAGCACTTGTGGTTGGATTTTTATTTTCTTTGTTTATTGGCTTTAGCATGATCCATAAAAAAGCATAAAGGAGGCACATCATGGCAACAACTATTGATGCAAGAGGGCTTTCCTGTCCTCAACCCGTTATTTTAGCATTAAATGAAATTAAAACAGGAAAAGATAGGGAATTTAGCGTGATAGTGGATACAGATACATCGAAAGAAAATGTAATCCGCGCGGCTGAAAGTCAGGGATGTAAGGTTATCAGCGTATCCACTGAAGGTGCGGAATATCGTATTGTGATTCAAAAAGGCTAAACCATCATGCTTCATTTTTTTAGAAAAAACAAAAAAACTAAACAACAAGCATCAGTTGATCGCGGGATCATGGTGTTTGAACATACGAGCGAAGTGATTCAGGCTGAAACGATTTTAAAAAAATCAGGCTGGGTAATTCGCGTGATGGGACCTCCACCAGAAATTCAAACAGGTTGTGATCTGGTCATTGAATTCCCATTAATAGAAGAGTTGAACTTATTACGTACGCTTCAACAGGCTAAGATTAGCCCAATGACTGTAGTGCCTGTAACAGCGCCTCTTCTCAAGCCTGTTGATCTGTTTCATATGAAAGATTTTGGAGAATACCTGATGATTCGGGCGGCGAATATGAAAATTACTATTGTCAAGGAAAGTCTTAAAATTGTGAATATTTCAGGCGGGGGCTGTCCAGATGTGCCTTTTTTAGCACAGCAACTCGTTGGAAAAACGTTGCAGGACGCTCCCCATCCAAGAGAGTTAGGGCATACTTTATGCGGGTATGCCCTTGAACTTGCTTATCAGGAGTTACTTAAACAATGCTTGCAGTAATTGGAACGGTTCCGGATCAGACATTTCCGTTAACTCATGGTCTGGTTCGTATGATTGATGATTATTTAATCATAGATCATCGAAAGATAATTATCAACCGGGGAACGCCTGCATTGATCGCAGCAGCAATAAAAACAGCAGGATCAATTCAGGATTCTCCGGAAATTTATGCGTTTTTAATTGGAGATATTGGTAAAGGAGATGGCAGCCGAAAGCTTTATCAGTATTTATCGGAACATTTGTCTGAGTTTGAATTTCAGGTGCTTACATTTCATTATCTGCAACCTGATGTGGATTGGCACAATAAAGTGATGTTTGCTGTTGAAGACATGGAGCATCAACCCATTCTGATTGCAGATGCGGGATTTATGTATGTTGCCAAAATGAGCGGTCAAGCCTCCAGTTACGATCTGTTCACGCCTGATGTAGGTGAACTCTCTTTTCTAGCCGATGAATTAGCACCGCATCCTTTTTATACGCGAGGGTTTATTTTACATCAGCATAATCAAGTACCTGAATTAATTCAAAGAGCGTATCAGCATAAAAATGCAGCAAAATTACTGTTGGTTAAAGGAAGCATGGATTACATTGCGGATGAACACCACATTATTGAAACAGTGGATAGCCCTAGAATTGAAGCGATGGAGGCTATTGGCGGCACAGGAGATACGCTCACAGGAATGGTCAGTGTTTTATGCGCTGTGAAAAATTTTACGCTTCCAGACGCCGCAACGTTGGCTGCAAAAGCGAATCGATTCAGCGGTTATTATGCCAATCCAACGCCCGCGACTCAGGTGATTGATCTGATTAACAGTATTCCACAAGCATTATTGAAGGTTTTAAAATAAAAACATAAACAAATAACAAACAAATAAAGTGAACAGGAGAATGTATTATGAGCGACCAATATAAATCCATGTGGGAAAGTCTTGGCTTGGCATTAGAATCCCATGATGCACTGTTGAATGTTTTAGGAAACTTTTACCAGAATATTTATCTTTCTCAAAAAAATCGACCACAGGGGATGGGATATTTTGATTTTGTGATGAGTGAAGTACACGGACTTCGCATCAAAGAATTATTGGATGAAAAAGCGCAAGGCAGAAAAATCATTGGTTCGTATTGTGTTTTTGTGCCTGAAGAAATCGTACTTGCAGCGAATGCCACATTGGTCGGGTTATGTTCTGGCGCTGATTTTGCCATGGAAGAAGTGGAAAGGTTTTTGCCCAGAAATACCTGTGCGCTGATTAAATCCTCTTTTGGCTTTAAATTGGGAAAAGTCTGTCCGTACCTTGAAAGCGCTGATATGATTGTCGGCGAAAATACATGTGATGGTAAGAAAAAAGCATATGAAACGTTGAGCGGATTAGTTAATAATCTGTATGTCATGGATTTACCTCAAGTCAAATCCACTCAGGGTCGTGAGCTATTAAAAGCAGAATACCATCGCTTTAAATCATCTGTTGAACAACTGACCGGTAAACCAATTACTGTAGAATCCTTAAAACAAGGCATCCAGACCGTGAACAACAAACGCAACGCAATTTATCGCTTCTCACAGCTTCGCAAAGCCAACCCCACACCCATTTCAGGCCTTGATGCTCTGTTGGCAAATCAGGTCTTTTTTTATGATAATCCACAGCGTTTTACTGAATCGGTTCATAAAATATGCGATGAACTGGAAACCCGTATTTCACAAAAACAAGGCGTATTTCCAGAAAATACGCCAAGAATTTTATTATCAGGATGTCCTATGGCTGTTCCAAACTGGAAATTACCATGGATCATTGAAACTTCTGGTGCTGTGATTGTCGGTGAAGAATCCTGTGTAGGTGAACGCGGCACTCGAAATTTAACAGATGATTCTGGGAATACAGTAGATGAACTCATCAATGCGATTGTGGATCGTTATTTTAAGGTGGATTGCGCAATTTTTACACCCAATCCTGACCGGTTGAATCATATTCAGGAAATGGTTGACACCTATAAAGCCAACGGCGTTATTCAGTATAGCCTTCAATTTTGTCAGCCATATCAGATGGAAGCCATCCCTTTTGAAAAAGCGTTAAAGGAAAAACAAATACCGACATTACGGCTTGAAACGGATTATGCTATGGAAGATGTTGGGCAGTTAAAAACTCGGGTAGAGGCATTTATTGAACAAATAAAGTAAAGAATAATCGATTGGCGAGAGCGAAGTTTAGACATATAGTTTAAGAGTTTTTCTTATTACCGATTAACCTAAATTACTATCTCTTATATCTGAAATGATGACTTTTTTTTCAAGCGTATGTCTATGCTCAACTTGTGTTTCAAATAACTTGAATAATCTATCTGCTAATCCGGGGATGATCTCATTATATCTTTCCAATGTTTCAGGTGAGGGAAAAAAAAAAAAAAAATAAGAA
>PDZT01000048.1 GCA_002753105.1 Deltaproteobacteria bacterium YD0425bin50
CATATGCATCAAGCTAAGAAAGTCCCGTAGGGACGACCTGTTTGTAGCAATGTATGTTCATCCCTATATCAAGCTCCATCGGAGCGGCCTGTTTAATTTACAGGTCGCTCCTACGGAGCTTAATTTAGGTGGATTCCATTTGCTACAAACAGATCGCTCCTAACGGAGCTAATAAATAAGCATATCTCCTTAGCATGATGCATATGGGGGCAACCCCCTGTGGTTGCCCTTGATCTGGGCAGGCACAGGGGGCCTGCCCCTACACAGTGGCCGAAACAAAGATCAAGGCCGCGATGATCAAACCGTATAGTCAGAGAAAATTTTTATGCAAGCGTATAAAACTGAAAAAATACTCCCTCAAAATGGTCTATTAATTTTAGATGATTTGCCTTTTAAGGCAAATGACGTAATAGAGATAATAATTCTATATAAAGAGAATAAAGATGAAAAACACTGCTATCCACTAAGAGGAAAACTAATAGAATATGATAATCCTTTTGAACCGGTAGCTATAGAAGATTGGGAAGTATTGAAATGATTTTATTGGATACGCATATTTGGTGGATTGACAGCAAGAGTGCATGATATATTTCTTTTAACTTCCGATGAGAAAATTCTGAGTTATTTACATGTGAAGACATTTAAAGAAAAAAAGGAGTAATGCTGTAGAAATAACGGCTAATGCGAATCAATAAAGCGCTCTGATTCTCCTTATTTTAGCATAAAGGTAAAATCATGGTAAAAATTTTAGCTATTGACGATAAATTAGACAATCTGATCTCATTAGAGGCAATTTTAAAGTATCATTTGAACTGCACAGTTATTGTTGCCCAATCAGGAATTGCCGGAATTGCAAAGGCATTAACAGAACAGCCCGACACAATTCTTCTTGATATTAAAATGCCAGAAATGGATGGATATGAAGTTTTAAGCCATCTGAAATCTGATGAAAAAACAAAACATATTCCTGTGATTATTCTAACGGCCATACGAACTGATGCTGAAGAGCGGATCAAAGGATTAAATCTTGGAGCAGACGCCTTCCTGCATAAACCCATTGAAACAATGGAATTAATTGCTCAGGTCAGTGTGATGCTGAGAATCAAAAAAGCAGAAGATTTATTAAGAAAGAAAACACAAGCGCAGTTACAGGAGCAGTATGAATTTTTTATGAATGTCCTGAATGCATTATATCATCCATTTTATGTGATTGATGCCAATACCCATAATATCATATTTGCCAATACAGCAGCGAAGTTAACCAAATCAGATGGGATAACTACATGCTATAGCTTATCGCATGGAAATGATAGCCCATGCAGTGGTAAGAACCATTTATGTCCTGTAGCTGAAATAAAACGAACAAAAAAAGCAGTGATTGTGGAGCATATTCACAAACAACACGATGGATCTATCAATTATGTAGAAATCCATGGACATCCAATTTTAGACAAAAACGGGGATGTCGTCCAGATTATTGAATACGCTTTTGATATTACTGAGCGTAAGCAAATGGAATATAAAATGATAGAGTCTAAAAAAGCTGCTGAATTACTCAGTTTAGCCAAAAGTGAGTTTATTGCAAATATATCGCATGAATTCCGTACACCCATGAATGGTATTATTGGAATGACAGACTTGCTTTTGGAAACCAAGCTTGATGAAAAACAGGATAAATATGTCAATATCTTAAAGACAAGCAGCGGTTTACTTCTCGGTATCGTCAATCAAATTCTCGATTTTTCAAAAATTGAATCCGGAAAATTTGAACTTGTAATAAAAAATTTTGACCTGCACTCAATTGTTGAACACATTAATAATTTACAATTACCACTATCCAAACAAAAAAACATCGGTTTTTCATTTGAAATCAATGATAATGTCCCAGTGCTTTTAAAGGGTGACCCGATACGTTTAGAACAAATCTTATTGAATCTGATTAACAATGCGTTTAAATTTACCAAACAAGGAGAAGTGAGAGTCAATGCCCGTTTGGTTGAAGCAACCTTATCTCATGTAACCCTTCATGTTGACGTTAAAGATACAGGTGTAGGAATTGATCGAAATAAACAATTTGCACTTTTTAAGCCTTTTTCACAGGCTGACACATCCTCAACTCGTACTTATGGCGGCACTGGACTTGGCTTATCAATTGCAAAAGAACTGTGCCAGTTGATGGGAGGAACGATTGGTTTTAAAAGTACGCTCGGTAAAGGATCGACATTTTGGTTTACTGCAGTATTTGAAAAACAGGGACAAGATCAGAAGGTTGCCGATACAATCCCACATGAATCACATCCAGCTATCACAAGTCGAAAACTCAATATTCTCGTAGCTGAAGATAATTTTTTCAATCAGGAATTCATCATTGAGCTTTTGAAATACCAAATTGGTCATGACGTTACAATAGCTGAAAATGGACAGGAAGCCATTAACAAACTGAGTAATGAAGATTTTGATCTTGTGCTAATGGATATTCAGATGCCTATAATGGATGGATTTGAGGCCACCCGAATTATTCGTGATCCTCAATCAAGCGTTCGCAACCATCAAATTCCAATTATTGCAGTTACAGCTAGTGCTTCATCGGATGATGAAAAAAAATGTATAGACATAGGTATGAATGGTTATCTTTCAAAACCAATTCATGCGCAAAAATTATTTGCTATGATTGATACACAATTTGCACGTCCAAATTAATATTTATTTAAGGAAAAAATCATGAAAATTGGAACGTATTTAGACATGACAGGTCTGGGTGAATTTAAACTGCTCGGGGAATTACCTGAAGAAGCTATTGATATTCATGTACATCTTGGATCCTATTTTAAATTACCTCTATTGGGTGGAATCAATCTTACAGGACCAACGGGTTTTCTCTCGAATCTTAAGTATCATGTTAATCAGGTCAAAAAATATCGGTTTTCTAAACAGAATGCCAGATTTCAGCTAAAAGGAATGGATGGGTTGTTGGATGTGGGGCTATTGAAAACAGATATGAATGGTTCAAAATCAGATATGATGTATCTTTTAACGAGTATTTCATCATTGATAGATGTGGATTATCCTTCATATTTAACTGAAAAACCAATTGCTTTACGATCAGATATCTTTTTAAGTATTATAAAGCTGCTACCCAAGTTTTCAGCCATATTAGATCAAGCCAACCTCAGCAATTTAAAAGAATATCTGGCTGCCTATACAATTCAACGAGCTATCGTTTTACCTATTGAAACAGGAGTCTATACTCGGTTTTGTGATGCTACTTTAGACGTTTGTCAAAATGCATCAGAAGTCATTCCCTGTTGTAGTGTTCATCCATGTCAACCCGATATTGAAGAACGTCTTCGCATATACAAATCCAAAGGGATTCGAATGGTTAAATTTCATCCGGATTTTCAGGGAATTTTACCAGATTCTAAGGAAGCATTATATTTGTTTGATCTCTGTCGTTCATATAATATGACAGTACAATGTCATGTAGGTTGGCCCGGGAAAAACTTACACTTATCTGATCCAAAATACTATGCTGCATCAATTCGTGCAATGCCAAATCTTACGTTTATTCTGGCTCATATTGGGCTTTCTGCAACTGACGCCACAATCCAGCTTGCAAAAGATAACCCAAATGTATATTTGGAAACCAGTGGACAACCTGTTTCTGGAATCGTAAAAGCCAAAATGGCTATTGGTGCACATCGAATTCTGTTTGGTTCAGATTGGCCTCTATACCATCCAGCCATTCCAATCAGTCGTGTACTTGAAGCATTTCCTGATACGACTGATCGATGCCGTGTTTTTCGAGACAACATCCGTGAACTTATTCCGGTATAATTTGAAACTCATGAGTATTCGATCCCAATTGACAAGGCTAACAAAGAATACTGCCTTGGGGTTTACACTTTTGGAAGTACTGGTTGCTGTTTGTGTACTTGCAATTGTGATGACAGCCATTATTCGAATGCATTCTCAGAGTCTGTCTATTGCTATGACAGTATCATTTGAAACGGATGCATTGTTTTTGGCTCAAAAAAAGTTGTCCGAAATTGAAAATGAAATTACACGAGGTGAAAATAACTCTGATCAGGGAAATTTCGCTGAACCCTATGCAGGATATTCATGGAAAATCGAGATTCAGGATGTTGAATCCACTGTATTGGATAACTATTCAAAATATTTAAAACAGCTTGATTTGACTATTACAGACAAAGGGGACAAACATTCGTTTCATGTGCGGAAGTATATGTTACAACAGCAACAGCATGAATAAAGCATTAGGGTTTACCCTTGTGGAAATACTGTTAGCGATTTTGATTTTCAGTATTATTGGTACGACCATCTACGGTTCTTTTCATTCTGTTATTGGCGCTGCAAATATGCTTGAAGGCCAGATTGAAAATAAAGAAATGGCACAAACATGTCTGTTACAAATGGTTGTCGATTTGCAATCGATATATGTCCATTTGCCTCCTGAATATAAGCCACCAGAATGGGGACAAGACCCTGAACCATATCGCTTTGTTGGTGCCACCCAGTTGATTGAAACCAATACAATGCCAATTCTGCGTTTTGCTTCAATGTCTCAGGTTTTATTAGAAGGAAATACAAAAAAGGACATCGTTGCAATTACCTATTATGTTCATTCGTCTTCTCGTGGCTTTCTTGAATTAAGGCGAAAAGAACAACAATGGCCTTATCCACCTTTTGAAGTTAAAACAAGTGACCCTGTGTTGTGTCAAAATATAAAATCGTTATCTTTTCGTTATTATAATTCAGAAGGAACTGTTTTTGATGCATGGGATTCTGAATCAGACCAAGTTCAATATGCGACACCGGTTCGAGTAGATATTAATTTAGAAATTGGACAAGACGACCAGACTTTTTCTGCTCAAACTCAAATACAACTTCCTGTATATCGTGAACCATGGAAAGAATCAGAAGGAGTTCAGTAAAAAAAATATTTTCGATTTTCGATTTTCGATTTTCGATTTATGATTAACGCGCTCTCTAAAAACTAAAAAAATTAACAATGATCTCAATAAAACAAAAAGTATTTATTTCGTTGATTGCTGTTTTTTTGATCTATCTGCTACTTATTGTTACAGTTCATTCTATTCTTATCTATCCAAGTTTTCAGGAACTGGAATATCAGGAAGCTAAAAAAAATCTCAACCGAACTGTTCATGCAATTGAAAGAGAATTACATCATTTGAATACACTGTGTCATGACTGGGCAGCTTGGAACGATATGTATAATTTTATTGAAAACCGATCAGAAGAATTTATTGAAAATTCGATCAATTTAGATTCGTTAAAAACAAGTCAATTGAATTTGGTTTATATACTAGATGCAACGCATCACATGGTTTGGGGACAATCTTATGATACTGAAACTGGAAATCCACTTGTAATCAAAGCGTTTAATAAAACTGTATTTGAAGCAAATGATAGCATTATTAATTATCATGTTAAAACGGATCAACCTCTTTCTGAGATTTCAACCACTGGAATTATTACTGGTGAATATGGTATTCTACTTATATCTTCTCGTCCGATATTAAAATCAAATAATGAAGGACCAATTCGAGGCACATTGATTATGGGCAGAATATTCAATGAGCATGTTATTCAAAATCTTAAAGATCAAACGCGGGTTGATTTTAACATTATTCCAATAAGTTCAGATCGTCTAATTCCAGAAGTCAATGGGGTACTGAATCAAATCAAATCAGAATCTACAGGAGATTATTTTAAAATTGAAACAAACACCATCTATTCCTATACGTTATTTAAGGACATTTACGGCCAATCTGCATTTCTTGTAAAGACAGCTTCGTCTAGAGAAATTACCCAACGGGGCTTTATTACCATCCGTTATACATTGATTTCAATTCTTGGGATTGGTTTTTTTACCTTAATTGTAGTGATGTTCTTTTTGCATTATACAGTAGTCAATCCTATCGTTCAACTGATCAATCACACAAAATCAATATCCGAAGATCATGATTTTTCCCTGAAATTATCAATGAACAGAAAAGATGAAATTGGCGCTCTTGCAAATACATTTGATATTATGGTGGATAAAATTCGTGAGCAAACAGATTCATTGATTGATGCGTATTTCAAGCTGAATCGTTTAACAAAGTTAGATGGATTAACAAAAATTGCAAACCGTAGGGCCTTTGATGAAACGATCATCTCTGAGTGGAGACGAATGAAACGTGATCAAAAACCGCTGACATTAATCCTTTGTGATATTGATTTTTTCAAACAGTACAATGATACTTACGGCCATTTAGCTGGAGATGAGTGCCTGAGGGATATTGCAAAAATTATTTCAGAGTCTCTACATCGTGCTTCTGATTTAGCTGCTCGTTATGGCGGCGAAGAATTTGCTATTATTTTACCTAATACACCTGAAACAGGGGGACTTCATATTGCTGAACGTATTCGAAACGCAGTATCGGAACTTAAGATTGAACATAAAGGATCAAAAATTTGTCAATGGATAACAATTAGTTTGGGAGTTAGCTGTATTATACCTGATAATATGGATATAAATGATTTTATCAAAGAAGCGGATAATGCATTATACATGGCCAAAAAAAAGGGACGAAACTGTGCTGTATTAAGTAATTTATAGATTGTCGATTGTCGGTTATAGATTGTCGATTTGGTCCAACAGAAATCTTATCGGTGTTTCTTAAAATTCAATTCGTTTGTCGTTTGTATTTTCACTTGATTTAACTCATTTTTTCTGGAATACATTTTCATTTTCCAACCCTTAAACAAACAAGGAATATTACCATGACGTTGCTAAAAACGAATAAAGGATGGTCAGTAACATTCGCTGGTATGGGAATCAACTTAGCATTGGGGATTCTATACACATGGAGTATTTTTAAACATGCTATTGCGCAATCAATTGAACAGGGAGGCCCATTTAATTGGGATCGTGCTTCAATTAATGACCCGTATGCAGTATGTTGTATTGTGTTTTCTTTTGCCATGATTCTTGCTGGAAAATGTCAGGACAAATTGGGTCCAAAACTAACTTCTTTTATTGGTGGTTTACTTGTAGGACTTGGATTTATATGGATATCTCAAACAACGAGCTATATCAGTTGGGTACTGGGGTTTGGTGTGCTTGCAGGAACAGGTATTGGGTTTGGTTACTCTGCAGCAACACCTCCAGCATTGAAATGGTTTCCGGCGAATAAGACTGGTATTATCGCAGGGTTAGTTGTATCAGGGTTTGGATTGGCATCCGTATATATTGCGCCATTAGCAAAGTACCTGCTAACCCATTTTGGCTTACAAAACGCCATGCTTTATTTTGGTATAGGATTTTTTATTATTGTTTGTGGACTATCGCAACTACTTGTGAATCCACCAGCAGGTTTTATTCCTCAATCCACCACCCAAAAGAATACTAACTCAAGGGTTCCAAAAACCAATGATATTAAGCCCTTTGAAATGCTGAAAACAACCCATTTTTATTTTCTCTGGCTCATTTATATGATTGGTTCAGGAGCCGGCTTAATGGTTATTAGCAGTGTAGCGGGCATGGCACAGAAAAGCATGGGTGAAATGGCGTTTGTTGCGGTAGCAATTATGGCTATTGGAAACGCAGGTGGAAGAATATTGGCTGGCCTGCTTTCAGACAGAATCGGACGGGTTAATACTTTATTGATTATGCTTTTGTTTCAATCAGTACTCATGTTTATTGCTATTCCACTAACATCAAATGAACATACAAGCGCAATTGCACTGGTTTTATTAGCTACGTTTATTGGCTTTAATTATGGTACGAACCTTTCGATATTTCCTTCGTTTGCTAAAGACCTCTGGGGATTAAAAAATTTTGGTACTAATTATGGTATTCTTTTTACTGCATGGGGCGTTGGAGGTTTTGTGATGAGCCGATTATCTCAAATGATCACTGCGGCAACCGGTTCTTTTTCTTCAGCATTTATAATTGCCGGAGTTGCATTAGTTGTTGGTGCATTATTAACTTTAGTTGTCAATTATCGTTTAAAACCTGCCCAATTATCACCAAAAAAAGGGAGATAAATAAAGAATGAAAGGTGCTATCAGTGTTGAAAGAGGAATTGAAAATAAGTTTCTATCGCTTCCGGATGAAGAAAAAGCAGCAGTAATAAGTCATGGAGCGGCAATTCGTTTTTCTGATTTGAGTAATCGTTTTTTTTTGGCTCAGAGTAGAATTCGTTTTTTTGAAGAAAAATATTGTGTGAAATTATTGGAATTGGAAGAATCAGGACTGCCTGATGATGCAAGTTATGAAATGCACGAAGATTTTATCATGTGGCACCACTGGACAGAAGTTGCAGATAAAGTCAGAAGACAGACCGAATTACTAAAGGCAATCCTCGAATACGGGGTTTACAGATAATGACAGCTATTGATCGTTTGTTGGAAATTGAAGAAAAATTTGGAGAATCGGTGCACCGGATTGTTCCGATTGAGCTTGACGAATCAACTTTGCGAGTAATTATTTATTTGAAGGATGGGAGCAATTTAAGAGTTGTAGAGCAATGGGAAGCCAGAAATCTTGTACGGTATAGTTATTATTGGTTAACTTTTGATAACATGCTCAAGATTGGCTGGGATAATGCTCCGCATCACAGGCATATGGAAAATTTTCCTCATCATAAACATGTCGCGCGTCAAAAAAATTTACAAGCTTCAGCAGAAAAATGTCTGGAAGATATAATGGAAGTCATTCTACAAAAATAAAACACTTTATCGAAAGTTGCTTCTGTGATTTAAGGCGAATTTGATACGTTAAATCGAAAATCGAAAACCTATAAATTGATCAGTAAAAGGATATATTATGAAAGTAATACGTTTAGTGGTAGTGGCTGTGGGCGGCCAAGGAAATTTACTTGCTTCACGGATTTTAGGTGAAGCATCCATGCGTTCGAACATATCGGTTCATATGAATGAAATTCATGGGATGGCTCAACGTGGCGGCGTGGTTGAATCCTCACTGGTATTTGGTGATGCATCCAGTAGTATTATTTCCGATGGAGAAGCGGATATCTTATTAAGTTTTGAACCATCTGAAGCACTTCGTGCTCTTAAAAAGTGTTCCAAAAATTCAATTGTTATTACCAATCGTTTTCCTTTACCGCCTTTTACTGTCATGATCGGTAAAGGTAAATATCCGGACATGAATATCGTTACAGAGTGCATCCAAAGCAAGGTTAGACAATTTATCTCGCTTGATGCTGTTGACATCGCAATGCAGGCAGGTAATCCTTTGTCTGTAAATATGGTATTGCTTGGAGCATTGATGGCAACCAATATCCTGCCGTTATCTATTGACCATGTACTTGAATCCATTACGCTCAGAACCAAAAAAGAGTTTGTACAAGCCAATATTCAGGCGTTTAATTTAGGATATTCTCAAACAAAACAATCAGTTATTCAATAAAAGAAAGTAGTAATAATGGGCATTGAAGTCAATTTTAAAGAACTGAATCCTAGTGATTATCCTAAATACAAAAACTATTTTGAAAACAATCCACATCAATTGAGTCTTTATACACTTTCATCGATTTTGGTTTGGCAAAACGACTATTATCAACCCTATGGTGATGTACTGGATGATACCTTGATCATTATGGGTATGTTTAAAAAGCCTGAACTCAAAAAACATCTCACTCTACCCATGTCACCCACAAAACAATACACGCCATTAGAATTAAAAAATTTAGGAATGGCTTTGGGTATTTCAAAATTTTACTATGTTACCGAAGCATATCTCAACCAGTGGCAGACGCAGATTGATCTCTTATTTCATGTAGAGGAACAAAAAGATTCAGAAGACTATGTTTATTTGACTTCAGACCTGTCAGATTTAAAAGGAAATAAATATACCAAAAAGCGAAATTTAATTAACCAGTTCACTAAAGAATATGTAACTCATGGACGGGTAAAAATTGAAGGAATTGATCAAAGCAATGCTTCTGAATGTATCAAGTTTCTGGAAGAATGGTGTGAGGAACGGCATTGTGATGTAGAGACAGAGGTAACGCTTGCTTGTGAAAAACAAGCGGTTCTGAATGCCATTAACCATATTGAAGTGCTTGAAATGAGCAGTTTACTGCTAAGAATTGATAATAAAATCAGTGCAATGGCTATGGCCTCATATCTCAATTCCCAAATGGGAGTGCTTCATTTTGAAAAAGCGTTTGCCAATATCAAAGGCTTATATCAATATTTTGATCGCGAATGCGCGAAAAGATTATTTCAAGGCTATTATTATATAAACAAAGAAAGCGACATGAATATTCAGGGACTTGCTCACTCGAAGCAGTCATATTACCCGATCATGAAGGTTAAATCCTATCAACTTTCCATACGGTAAGTTTCATCCAAGCAGATAGCCAAATTCAGTATCGAAATGAAAAGTGTGGATCATTTTTTTCCCTGATAATCGGATAAATTCATGTAACAACTGTTTTTCCCGATGATAAATAGTTTGTTTTCGGGTCATGGCTTCGATATTTCCTGTGATGAACACCCATGTTGCAGGAACATTGCAAAGCAAGTTTAATAATGCCTTATTTTGTCGCTGTATTACGGGTATAATTTTTAACATAAAGGCTAAATCACATTTTTTCTGCTGCGTATCACTGATGTTCTCCCAGTGAATATTTTTTAAATCCATACATAGTGGTTTGAATATCAAAGGAAGCAAATATGATGCAAGGTCATTTAAAATAGATATAACTTGTTTGTCTTTATCAATTGCAATATAGTGTTTGAGATGATGGTGGGTGTGAAAAGGATACGACAGCGGATGGAGTCCGCATCCGATATCAATAATAGATTCAGGGTAATCAATAACCTGAAAAAGTTCATGATAAAATGTTTTGTAAAAAGGCAATCGTTCTTTCGTGGAAATATGTGTTGACATGATCTGTTCTAAAAGACAGGTCATTTGTTCCCATGGAACCTCTTGCAAGACAAGTTGTTTCAACTCACCCTGAAGCGCGTCTGATTCTTTCTGGTGAACATGATATTGTCGCAACTGATAATAGATGTCTTTTTTAACGGCTTTGATAAATCGTTTATAACTAGCACGTCTTTGAATTTCTTCATAAGCCTGTCCCTGAATCATCAGTTGATATACATCGGGATGCTTTTCCAAAAGCGTTTGTATGGTCTTTTCGACCAAAGGCTTATCCATTTTATAATGAGAACTGATTTTTTCCATTTCATGACAAAAGAAATGGGGTATGTCCAGAGTGATCATTGAGTTTTAGGTCTTATTATTAAATTTTTTCATTGAAATTTAATCAATTACTTCATATATGTCTATCGTATAGACCATCATGATACATATTTGAAATATAAAAATGGTAAATTTTAAATGCAATAGGGAATACGATATGAAATTGCGTATTAATAAATTTGATATTCTTGAACCGCTTACCAAAGTTCAAGGGATTACATCCAAAAAAAGTGCTTTGTCTATTACAGGCAATATTCTCATAAAAACAACAAATTTTGGTATTTCAATTACTGCCACCAATTTAGAAACCGGTTTTGAAGGCGAGTATCCAGCCAGTATCGAATCTGAAGGAGCAATGGTAATCAATTCAAAAAAATTTTTTGAAATCATCAAAGATTTTCCTGATGATGTGATTTATATTGCTGAAATTGAAAATCGTTGGCTTGAAATTAAGGGGAATCAAGTTGAATATCATATTGTTGGAATGAACCCAGACGAATTTCCATCGATTCCTGTTATTGAAGATGCGACATTCTGGAGCATTGACGCTTTAACATTTAAGCAGATGATTGAAAAGACCATTGTTGTAAGTGCGGCATCAGATGAAAAACGAACCTATATCAACGGTGTTTATTTTGAAAAGTACGCGAAAGAAAATCACGTTATTTTCCGTATGGTATCCACAGATAACCGACGAATAAATCTGATTGAGTATGAACCTGATCCACCGATGGAACTTCCGTTTTCAGAAAATTTTCTTGTGCCTAAAAAATCGCTGAACGAAATCCAGAAGATGATTAACCCATCAGAACCAATTCAATTGGCCATAAAAAATAATTATTTTATTATTAAAAAAGAGAGAGAAATTATTTTATCGCGTCTTCTTGAGGGTAAATTCCCCAATTATCATGATGCAATCCAAAAAAAACCGGATGACGCCATTGAATTGAAAAAAGATCAATTTTTAATGATGCTTCGGCGTATGGCAATTTTATATTCAGATGAATTTAAAGGATTTTTTTTAAAATTCAGCCAGGATATGCTTGAAGCAACAGCGATGCATCCACATTTTGGAGAATCCAAAGAAACAATGGGTATCTCGTATTCACGGAACCCCATTGAAATTTCATTTAATCCAAAATTGATTTTGGAAGCTGTAAATGCAATAGTTGACGATGAAGTGTATTGTTACATCAGAACAAAGGAAAGTCCTTGTATTATTGAGGGCAAAAATAATAAAAACTTTTTAAGTTTAATCATGCCAATAAAAATAGAAAATGAATCAAGTGAATAATAATACTATCAATTATCAATACAATGCAGACAACATTAAAGTCCTTGAAGGATTAGAAGCCGTACGCATGCGGCCAGCCATGTATATTGGCAATGTTGAGGTGGAAGGGCTTCATCATTTGGTCTATGAAGTGGTAGATAACAGCATTGATGAAGCAATGGCTGGATATTGTGATACAATTCATGTTACGATTCATACGGATAACAGTGTTACTGTCGAAGATAACGGCAGAGGCATTCCTGTGGATCTTCATGAAAAAGAAAATATTCCAGCAGTTGAAGTCGTTATGACTAAATTACATTCTGGAGGAAAATTTGATAATGATTCCTACAAAGTATCGGGAGGGCTACATGGCGTTGGAATTTCTGTAGTGAATGCGCTTTCAATACTACTGGAAGTTGAAATATTTAAAGATGGACATCATTATTATCAACAGTATTCCAAAGGAAACAAAGTTACTGAACTTATCGTCAGAGGTGAAACGCAAAAACGGGGAACAACAATTCATTTTAAACCAGATACAGAAATTATCAATACAAATGAATTTAACTTTGAAGTCTTATCAAAACGGTTAAAAGAGCTTGCGTTTTTAAACCGGGGGATTCGTATCCGAATTGAAGATGAGCGTTCAGAGGAAAAACAGGAATTTTACTATACTGGCGGTTTGTCCGAATTTGTAGTGTATTTGAATCGCTTACATACAGCGATTCATGAGCCTATTATTATTGAAGGTGATAAAAATGACGTACAGATCGAAGTAGCAATTCAATATAATGATACTTACACTGAAAAATTGTATTCTTTTGCGAACAATATCAATACAATTGAAGGTGGTGCCCATTTGAGTGGATTTAAAGGCGCATTGACCCGAACGCTGAATAATTATTTATCAAGTGACAATATCCCAAAAAATCTTCAGGCCAAAATATCAGGAGAAGATGTCCGGGAAGGCCTAACAGCAATTATCAGTGTACGTTTAAAACATCCGCAATTTGAAGGCCAGACAAAGACGAAGCTCGGTAATAGTGAGGTAAAAGGCTATGTTGAATCGCTGGTCAATGAAAAGTTAGCGCACTATTTAGATGAAAAACCGAATGTATCAAAAATTATTATAACGAAAGTGGTAGAAGCAGCACGCGCGAGAGATGCTGCTAAACGTGCTCGGGATTTGGTTCGTAGTAAAAGCACTGTGTTTGATTCTACGTTGCCGGGAAAACTTGCAGAGTGCCAAAATTCGAAGCCAGAAGACCGTGAGATATTTTTTGTAGAGGGTGATTCTGCAGGTGGTTCTGCAAAACAAGGCAGAGATCGTCGGTTTCAGGCAATTTTGCCGTTAAAAGGTAAAATATTAAATGTCGAAAAATCAAGGTTTGATAAACTTTTAAAAAGTGAAGAAATTAAAAACATCATTACGGTTTTAGGGACAGGGGTTGGTGATGAAGATTATGATATTGAAAATATTCGTTACCATAAAGTGATTATTATGACCGATGCTGATGTGGATGGTTCACATATCCGCACCTTGCTTTTAACGTTTTTTTTCCGACAGATTCCTGACATTATTAAACATGGTCATTTGTACATTGCCCAGCCTCCATTATATAAACTCACTAAAGGAAAGACAGGCGTTTATTTAAAAGATGATGATGCGTTTCAAGAGTATTTATTTAAAAAAATCTGTGATCAAAAAAAAGTAATGGTGAATAACAACGAGTTAAGTAAACACGAGATGTACCAGTTCCTGAAAAATATGGATGAATATTTTAAGGTTATGGCAAAACTTGAAAAGTATGAGTATGACATCAGTGTGATAGAAATGTTGATCCATGCAGGTGTTCGGGACAAATCATTTCTTCATGATCAGGAAAAAATGACAGAATTAAACGAATTACTTGTAAAAAAAGGCTATATCACCGAAGGACTACATTTTAATGATACTTATGGGATATATGAAATTTTCGTTACCAAAAAAACATCAACTGAACAACACGAGTCTGCAAAAGACAAATCGATTAAAATCGGAACCAAACTGATTTATTCTGTTGATTATCAAAACTGCCTGATGCTTAAAGATAAAATGAAAGAGTATCAGGATGTTCCTTTTAATATTAGTAATGCTTCATCAGGTGAAGAGGATGTCAGTGGTGAATCCCTTGCTATAGACACTATTAAAGACTTGTATAGTTACTTAATGAAAGAAGGTAAAAAAGGGATTACTATTCAACGATACAAAGGCTTGGGTGAAATGAATCCTGATCAGCTTTGGGAAACCACCATGAATCCAGACACCCGTCATTTACTCCAAGTAAAAATAGATGATCTTGAGCGGGCAGATGAAATATTTACACTGCTCATGGGAGAAGAAGTCGAACCCCGAAGAGATTTTATCCGTGAAAATGCGCTTGAAGTCTCATTCCTTGATGTTTAAAAGATATGTAACAAGGGAGCACATGCTCCCTTGTTACAGACATATTGATGCCCGGTTTTGTTTTACGCACAATCTCAAGTTAATCTAATCGATAATTCGGTGCCTCTTTAGTGATAATAACATCATGAACATGGCTTTCACGCATTCCAGCAGAAGTAATACGAATAAACCGAGCTTTTTGTCTAAGTCCTTCTATTGTACTAACTCCAACATACCCCATGCCTGCTTTTAATCCACCGATCAATTGGAAAATATTTTCTGTTACATTTCCTTTATAGGGCACTCGACCAACAATGCCTTCAGGAACTAATTTATCAAGTTCCACCTGTTCTGTTTGATAATATCGGTCTTTGCTTCCTTTCTGCATTGCTTCAACAGAACCCATGCCACGATATACTTTATAGGTTCGGCCTTGATAAAGTATTGTTTCTCCGGGACTTTCGTCCGTACCTGCTAAGAGCCCGCCGATCATGACTGAATGAGCGCCTGCTGCAATTGCTTTTGTGATATCCCCAGAAAATCGTATTCCACCATCAGCAATTAACGGAACACCTGTTTTTTCAGAAATTGGTTTACAATTCATGATAGCAGTTAACTGAGGAACACCAACACCAGCAACAACGCGTGTTGTACAAATAGAACCGGGGCCGATTCCAATTTTTACTCCATCAACGCCTGCTTCTATAAGGTCTGCTGCACCTTTATCTGTAGCAACATTTCCAGCAATCAACTCAATATCCTGAAATTGTTTTTTTAATGTTTTTATTGTTTGGATAACATTGAAACTATGCCCATGTGAGGTATCGATCAAAATAACATCCGTACCTGCTTTTACGAGTGCTTCAGTTCGTTCAATCATATCTTCTCCAACACCAACTGCAGCGCCAACACGAAGTCGTCCCATTGAGTCTTTACAGGCATTCGGAAATTTCTTTAATTTTTCAATATCTTTTATCGTAATTAAGCCTTTAAGCCGTTCTTGTTTATCCACCACCAATAATTTTTCAATACGGTATTTATGAAGCAATTCTTTTGAATCTTCAAGGGTAATACCTTCAGATACCGTAACAAGATTATCTTTTGTCATAACTTCTGACACTTTTTTATCCAAGCGCGTTTCAAATCGTAAATCCCTATTGGTTACAATCCCTACCAAACGATCTCCAAGGGTTACCGGAACACCTGAAATGCGATATTCTTCCATCAATTTAATGACTTCAGAAATCAGGGAATCAGGATGAATCGTTATTGGATCAACGATCATTCCACTTTCAGATTTTTTGACTTTATCCACTTCAATCACTTGGTTTGCAATACTCATATTTCTATGAATAAAGCCAATTCCGCCAGATCTAGCCATACTGATGGCTGTACTGGATTCTGTTACGGTATCCATTGCAGCGCTTACAATGGGAATATTCAGTGAAATATTTTTTGTTAAAAGGGTTCTTACAGAAACATCTTTAGGCAGTACATCCGAATAATTCGGGACTAAAAGTAAATCATCAAATGAATATGCTTCTTCGAGTTGATTTGCTGTCATTAAATTACCTCCACATAGACTTTATATATCATTAAGAATAACACCTTACCATCAAAGAAATTGTTGCAATTGTTTATTTGATGGTGTTTAATCAAAGTTTAAAAAAAATTAGTAATAATGATTGTACGATACTTAATGGAAATGGTTATGTTAATCAACATCAATCCTCAAAACCCAGAAAAACGAAAAATCTCCAAAGTAGTTGAAATACTTCGAGATGGAGGTATAATTGCTTACCCAACAGATACTTTTTACGGTATTGGATGTGATCTGATGCATAAAAAAAGTATTGAAAATATTTATTTGTTGAAGCAACGGGATAAAAATCAACCTTTTAGTTTCATCTGTTCTGATTTGAAGGATATCAGTCAATATGCGAAAGTATCTACTTATGCATATCGAATTATGAGAAAACTGCTTCCGGGGCCTTATACATTCATTCTTGAAGGTTCAAAGCTTGTTCCTAAAATAATGCTGACCAAAAGAAAAACAGCGGGAATACGTGTACCTGATAATGCAATTTGTATGGCTTTAGTACAAGAACTCGGTAATCCAATTCTTTCCACAAGTGCAAGTCTTCCTGATGGTACCATTCTTCATGATCCCTATGAAATTAACGAATATTTTAAAAATCGTATAGATATCGTGATTGATAGCGGGCATGTAACGGGACAACCTTCAAGTGTGATTTCACTTATTGGCGATACGCCTGAAGTTTTAAGAATTGGATTAGGTGATGTGAGCATGTTTACATCATAGCGTTGGTGTTACGATATGGGTAGCATTGTTAATTTTTTCAATAAAGGTTCCAACAGCCGACCCAATAAGATAATCAACCCATGAAAGCCGATCCTCCCGGGAATATACAGTAGAAATTTTTCCTTCTATGCCGCTGAGCAGTGCTGCCCATTCAATTGCATCCTGAAAATTTCCCAATCGATCAATTAATCCTAAATTAAACGCTTCTTCACCGGTATAGATTCGTCCGTCTGCGAGTTCTTTTACTTTATTTATTTCTAATTTTCGTGCTTCAGCAACATCTCGAATGAATTGTCCATGAATCTTTTCTACAAATCCTTGCAGGATTTGACGTTCTTGTTCGGTCATTTCTCTATACATTGAACCTAAATCTTTGTATTGGCCACTTTTAATGACTACAGGATACAGCCCGACTTTTTTTAACAATTCTTCAAAATTAGTATATCCCATAATCACGCCAATACTACCCGTAATCGTTCCGGGACTTGCAACAATTCCATCTGCAGCAGAGGCAACATAATACCCACCTGAAGCGGCTAATGCCCCCATAGAAACAATGACTTTCTTTTTATAGCATGTTTTTTTGACTTCCTGATATATTTCTTGAGACGGTGCAACTGCACCACCGGGAGAATCAATACGAAGTACAATTGCTTTTATTGTATCATCTTCTCTAAATCGTTTTAAATCCTGAGTAATTTCTTTACAATTTAGAATCATGCCATTAATTTCAATAATTCCAACTTTTTCACCAAATTCAAAGTCAACTGTATTCGAGCTGAACATTGCAATTAATGATAGCATGAATACAAAAACACAAATCATTGCAGTAAATGACAACATAAAAAAAAGATATGGATGTTTACGTGAAAACATAATAACTTAACCTTAATTTTTGACTTATACTATTGTTTTCATATGTCTGATCTACATGAAAACAATGAGCCAGGAGTCAAACAATAACTACTGGCTCATTACTTAACAAAACAATATTACCTTAGTGTAAGTACAGACTGATTATTCTGTAGATTCCTGAATATTCTCTTTTAATTTTTCTCCAAGAGCTGACGTAGTAGTAGCTTCAGTCATTTTACTTACATAATCATCTAAAATATTTTGTTCATCATCCACATCTAAACGTTTAATGGAAAGACCAATTCGACGTTCATCACTATTGATGTTCATGACTTTTGCGGTGATTCTGTCACTTACTTTAAATGAATCCGAAGGTTTGGAAACTTTTTCATTACTAATTTCAGAAACATGCACCAATCCTTCAATTCCTTCTTCTAATTCTACAAACACGCCGAAATCGGTAATATTCGTTACAGTTCC
This sequence comes from Deltaproteobacteria bacterium YD0425bin50, assembly GCA_002753105.1. Classification (GTDB taxonomy): domain Bacteria; phylum Desulfobacterota; class Desulfobacteria; order Desulfobacterales; family YD0425bin50; genus YD0425bin50. The sequence goes on from PDZT01000048.1 coordinate 18,623, forward strand.
TGTAATTTCTACACCCACACGATAACGGTCAGCAACTGTTTTCCATGGATCAGGTTGAGTTTGTTTAATTCCAAGAGAAAACCGTTCATTTGTTTTATCAATATCTAAAACTTTTGCCTGAACCACATCCCCTTTTTTAAACAATTCAGAAGGATGTTTTACACGTTTTGTCCATGAGATATCTGATATATGAACCAATCCATCAATATCATTATCAATACCAATAAACAGACCAAAATCAGTAATATTTTTAATACGTCCTTCAATAATTGAATCTTTAGGATATTTTTCTGCGATCACATCCCATGGATTGGGAACCGTTTGTTTCATTCCTAAAGAGATGCGTCGTGTTTCTGGCTTTATATCCAAAACGATTGCTTCAACCATATCTCCCAACGATACCATTTTCGAAGGATGACGAACTTTTTTAGTCCAAGACATTTCTGATACATGGATAAGTCCTTCAATACCTTCTTCAAGTTCCACAAAAGCACCATAATCGGTTAAGCTGACTACTTTACCTTTGACTCGTGTTCCAACTTTGTATTTTTCAGGAGCAATTGTCCAAGGATCAGGCGTTAATTGTTTCATCCCCAAAGAAACCCGTTCTTTTTCAAAATCATAGGATAATATTTTGACTTTAATACGATCGCCCACAGAAAATAATTCATTTGGATGTTTGACACGTCCCCATGAAATATCCGTAATATGAAGTAAACCATCAACTCCGCCGAGATCAGCGAAAACTCCATATTCTGTAATATTTTTCACAATACCTTCCATTACACGGCCTTCCTGAATCGCTGAAAGTGTTTCAGTACGCGTCAATTCGCGTTGTTTTTCAAGAATGGCACGTCTTGATAGAACAATATTGCTTCTTTTGCGGTTGTATTTAAGAATTTTAAAGGTATAGGTTTTGCCAACCAACTCATCCATATTGCGAATTGGTCTCAAATCGGCTTGTGAACCCGGTAAAAAGGCCTGTAATCCAATATCAACAGAAAATCCGCCTTTTACCCGACTGGTTACGACGCCTTCAATCGTTTTATCTTCATCATGTATTGTCTTAATTGTTTCCCATACCTTAACTTTTTCAGCTTTTTCTTTGGATAGGATTACACGCTCTTCTTCTTCATCCCAAACCTCAATCATCACCTCGACTTCGTTACCGATCTGAACATTAATTTTTCCGGAATCGTCTTTAAATTCCTCAATATTAATTTGACCTTCAGATTTGTACCCTACATCAACAAGAACAAAGTCTTTTTCAATTGAAATGACCCGACCATTAACCACTTCACCTTCTGCGAAACGCTTAAAACTCTCTTCATACAAATTCATCAAATCAGCCATATTTTGGCCTTGTTCTGGCGAATCTCCGTCTAAATCAGTATGAATGGGCTGAAAACTAATTTTCCCCGGTTGTCGATTCCGAAAGGAAGAGTAATAATTTTTAGAACCTTCAAAGTTGGTATCCATTTTTGCATTTTCAATCATATAATTCTTTAAAAACCCCCTCATAGTAATCTGATGCCAGTGTACACTGGCATTTATAAATATGGATGGGCTTGTAACAAAATCATTTAAAAAAAACAATATGAATTCTTGAAAAGATTTTTTTTTATAATAATTCCATGCTGGAGGGTTGTTAGGCCTATAGATTTTCAGATTTTCGATTTTCGATTTTCTTTTTCAATTGACTCAAGCTCGAGGTGATGATTGAGGTTTGGGATGAAGAAG
>PDZT01000353.1 GCA_002753105.1 Deltaproteobacteria bacterium YD0425bin50
CGTTGTATTGCTATGTTGTAGTAATGTGTTTATGACACTGGCATGGTATGGACACTTAAAAAATATGTCTCATAAACATTGGATTTTTGCAGCATTAGTCAGTTGGGGAATTGCTCTATTTGAATACATTATTCAAGTGCCAGCCAATAGAATCGGTCACCATGTAATGAATGTCGGGCAATTAAAAATTCTTCAGGAAGTCATTACCCTGACTATTTTTATGCCATTTTCTATGTTCTATTTAAAAGAACGTATCAATCTGGATTATTTATGGGCTAGTTTATGCATACTTGCTGCTGTTTTTTTCGTATTTCGAAAAAAACTATTTGGTGCATAATTTTCACTTACGATTTTTTATTGATAAAAATTTTCGAAATGTTTACGGTGCTACTTTTCACTTTCAATTATTCACATAATTTTGTTTTAAACTTAAGTAAAACAGGGTGTATGCATGATGAGATGTAAAGCTAAATGGTTAATTTTAACAGGTATATTTTGTTTATTGTCAGGTTATACACAACTTTTAAGTGCGGAAGAAACAATGTCTTCTTTAGAAGATGAGTTCCGTTTTCAAAAGGCTGAAACCTATGTTATTACGGCAGCAAGAGTATTGGAAAATATAAGAAAATCAGCAGCTTCCATTTCTGTAGTCACCGAGAAGCAAATCCAGCAAATGGGCGCACGGGATTTGATAGATGTATTAAACACGGTGCCCGGTATTCATTGTCAAGACAGCAATCAGGGTCAAATTCATATTAATGTTCGGGGGGTTAGAAAAAGTTCGTCACCCCATGTGATGATGATGATTAATAGTCATCCGATTTTTAATAATTTTTTAGGCAGTGCTACATGGACTTATGATAACATGCATGTAGATAATATAAAACAGATTGAAGTGATTCGAGGTCCGGGATCTGCTTTATATGGTGCGAATGCGTTTGCTGCCATTATTAATATTATTACAAAAATGCCTGAGGATATCGAGAATACATGTATATCAACGGGTTATGGAAGTTTTGACACACAAAAAATTAATTTATTAACGGGACAAACCTTTGGTCAAACTGGCATTGCACTGAATTTGAATTATTTTCATACGGATGGGTATCGTGAACTTATAGAAGAAGATTATCAAACTCAAATTGATAAGCAATTTGGCTTGAATGCATCCTTGGCACCCGGCTATACCAAAGGTAACGATGAACGATACGATGTACAGTTTTCTTTAAAACATGCTAATTTTCATTTGGATTCGCGCTATATTGATCGGCATAAAGATGTCAGAGTTGGAATCATTCCTGTGCTCAATGAGAAAAGTCAAGACCCTTCAGAAGATTATTACATCAATCTCGGCTATGATGAAAAAATTACATCAACCATTGATGTTTCGGGTAAGGTTTATATCAATCATATGCATATGCACAGTAGTTATGAATTAATTCCCAAAGGTGGAATGGTATTGACGTTAGAACCTGATGGTATCAAACCAATTATTTTAGACCAAACGCTTATAGGAATGCCTACCACTAAAAACAGACGGATTGGAGCTGAAATTCAAACGAATTTCCGGATAAGTAATTCAAACACATTGGTTACTGGGCTGATTTATGAGGAAGCCAAACAATATGATGTACATTCTATGGCGAATTTTATTGCTACAGGTATTAGCAATGTTTTTATACCCTTGGAAAATACAATTGATTTAACTAATATTGCTGATTTTAATAAAAATGCAAACAGGACATTTAAAGCGATTTTTATGCAGGATATGCAAGATATCGGAGACCAGCTCAGCTTATCCATTGGCGCTCGATTAGATGCATACAGCGATTTTGGAAACAGTTTTAATCCGCGTGCAGGAATTACATACCGGTTTTCTGAACTCTATGATTTGAAATTGTTATATGGTCATGCATTTCGCGCTCCTTCGTTCAATGATTTATACACCAGTAATAATCCAGCATATGTAGGCAATCCGAATCTCAAACCAGAAGAAATCGATACGTACGAAATCAGCTTTGGGGCAACTCCAGTACGTTTTATTGAGAGTCGGTTTACACTGTTTAACAACCGAATCAAAAATGATATTGATACAGAATATCAACAGGGTCAGTATGTCTTTAAAAACATGTCTAGGTTTCAAACACGGGGAATAGAATCTGAAATTACATACAATTTTGGAAGAGGTTCTTCGTTGTCTTTTAATCATACTTATATGGAGAATAAAAATCTGAGTACAGGAGAACGTGTTCATAAGGCTCCAAAAAATATAGGAATTATCATGTCGAATTTTAGAATAAATAAGTATGTTAACTGGTATTCAAGTTTTCGTTATGAAAAAGGTATGAAAAGACAAAAAGAGGATAACCGACCTAACATTCCGAATTATGAAGAGATCAATACGTCACTCATGGTTAAAAATTTAATCAAAGCCCTCGAAATTAAAGCCTCTGTTTATAATATCTTAAATAAAAATTTGGTTCTCCCCGCTGACAAAGGTAATTTACCCAATGACCTACCCCAATCCGGACGAAGCGCTATCGTCGAGGTTGCTTATGAATTTTAGAGTTCTGATTCAGCTCTCATTCAAAAACAACGCCTTGAAGATGTAATGCATCAAATCGATATGAGTGTGGCCTTTTTTAGTGAAATAGTTGATTCGCGTTCCAGTCGTACGCGAACGATCGTTCCCACGCTCCAGCGTGGGAACGCATCAAGGGACGCTCCAGCGTCCCAAATATACGTAGCAAGCACCTGGCTAAAAGTACTATATTATGGGTTTTGAATAAAACGGACGCTGGAGCGTCCGAGGCTGCGTTCCCACGCTGGAGCGTGGGAACGATCAACGAACGATCAACGATCAAACGCCTTGGCTAAAACTAAAAAAGGCCACACTCAATCGATATTTCAATAAATATATAGCGATCATCACCCATATATAGCTTTTCAAAAAAGAAAACAGGATATAAGGAATAAGGAGAAAATCATGGAACATCCACTTCCTGAAAGAATTGGTAATCCTGAGTTGTTTGTTGGTAGAGAAAAGGAATTTCAACTCCTTGATAAATGGATTAAAAATATTCCAAAACGATTATCCAAATCCAGAGCGATTTTAGGTCGAAGAAAAAGCGGAAAAACGGCTATTGTTCAGCGGATTTTTAACCGTTTATGGAGTGAAAACGCTCAGGTGATCCCCTTTTATTACAATATCCCAGAACGTAAAATGTGGTTTCCTGATTTTGCAACTGAATATTATTGCGTGTTTGCATCGCAGTATATTTCATTTTTAGAAAGAGACAGCGCATTGGTTACAAAGCGGCTGAGTTTAGAAGAGATACACGACTATGCGGTTCAAAACTCTTTACAGTTAATGGTAAGTGATATTAAAGAATTAAAAAAATTCAGAGAACAAACCAGTCATGATTTAATGTGGAATATTGCTTATACCGCGCCTCATCGGTTTGCAGGAATATATGATCAACGCATTCTTGTGATGCTGGATGAGCTCCAGAATATTGCGGCTTATATCTACCGAGATAAAGACTTTAAGGTTCTGGATGACTCGCTGGTAGGAAGTTATCATGAATATTCTGAATCCAAAATTGCTCCGATGCTGGTTACTGGTTCTTATGTCGGCTGGTTGAAAAACTTGATCAACCAGTATCTCGAAGCTGGAAGATTAAAACTATATCATATTTCACCGTATTTAACTGAAGAAGAAGGCCTGTTATCCGTTTATAAATACGCTGAATTGTATGATGAACCGATTACCAATGATACTGCGATTCAAATCAATCGACTGTGCTATTCAGATCCATTTTTTATTTCCTGCGTTATTCAGAGTGATTATGAAAACAAAACACTAATCACTCAAAACGGCGTTGTAGATACGGTTTATAATGAGATCACGAACAAAGGTTCTGAAATGATGAACACATGGGGAGAATACATTGAGCATACTTTAAAAAGAGTGAATGATTTGAATGCCAAGAAGATATTGTTATATTTAACCAAAAATTCAGACACGGAATTTACGCCGCGACAACTTAAAGAAGACCTCCAGTTGGATATTACTGAAAATGAAATTCATGAAAAATTACAAATTATGGTTAAATCGGATGTCATTGAGGAAGGAAGCTCTGATATTCGGTATAGCGGTTTAAAAGACGGAACGATCAATTTAATTTTAAGGAATCGTTTTGAGGAAGAAATCAAAGGATTTCAACCGGATTTAAAACAAGACTTTCATCAGGAAATTGAGCGGCTTAAAAAAGAAAAAAAAATACTTCAGGGCAAAATCAATCAGCTTGTCGGAAAGTTTGCTGAATATGAGCTTGCCACAGAATTCAGGTC
>PDZT01000049.1 GCA_002753105.1 Deltaproteobacteria bacterium YD0425bin50
TGTTCGACATGTTACAATCTCCTATTTTCCAATCAATAAAATAAGTTACAAGTTATTATTTCAATAAACTCATCATCCATTTACTTTAGTTTCATAAAGTTTCCCCCTTATATGTTCCATATTATAATGTCAATATAAAATCGACTTATTTAATTCTGAATAGGCATTTTATTTGTAAACAAAGTTACTATTTTGCGACAACATTGTTGTCGTGGTTTGGATTTTTAATATTGAAAGTTTGTAATGTTTTCGCCTTGGCATGACATGGTATTTTTTTTGCATGAGCCTAAATCTAAAATAGTTCGTTGGAGTGTAAAAAAACATGATATTTTTTTAAATTTGAAGGAGGAGGTATGAATTTTTTTATTCAAGCTATTTACGGTTATATTAATATGGATATTTGTTTTGTACAATGTATTATTAATATTATGACTAAGTTGGTTTCTTTTATAAAAGTTAATGTGGCCAGTAATTCGATTTGGGACATTGCATATTGGCTTGATGTTATTTCGCCTAGACATTTAACAATAGGTAATTCTCTTGATAATATAGTGCATACGCCTTTTTTTTTGTTCATCATGTGTCTATTATTGCTTGCATTTGTGTTTAATATCATTTTTAATAAATAATTATAACCGCCGTCCCTTGTTAAGATTATTTAAGTATATATTGCCTATCGATTTTATGGTTGTTGCAAGCATAGTTTTAAAAAAAATTAAAAAAAGGGGGGAGCACCTCAAAAAAAAACTGCAAATCCGTATTCCTGCCTCTCAATCTCCGAATTTTAAGATATATTTTTCTGTAATGGAATTTTCTTGACAAATATTTAAGGTGGGTGGTAATACCTCACTTCTATTTATTTATTATAGCATTATGGTATAAAAAAAGATTTCTAAACAGGACTGAAAATGTCTTGTTTCGATTATAGAGAGGATTGTCTTACGGCATGAAATGTCGTATTTTTGTTAATTTAGTTGATAACAAACGAGGAGGTTGTAAATGCCAAGCTTTGTAATTGCTGAGAAATGTGATGGCTGTAAAGGTGGAGAAAAAACGGCGTGTATGTACATTTGCCCGAATGATTTGATGGTATTGGATCCAGTTGCCATGAAAGCGTATAATCAAGAACCGGATCAATGCTGGGAATGTTTTTCTTGTGTGAAAATTTGTCCTACACAAGCTATTGAAGTTCGTGGATATTCTGATTTTGTTCCACTAGGAAGTAGCGTTATGCCTATGATGGGAACAGAGGACATTATGTGGACATGTAAATTTAGAAATGGTGTTGTAAAACGATTTAAGTTCCCCATCCGTACAACCCCTGAAGGAACTGCAAATGCTTACGCAGACCTTAAAGGAAAAGATTTGAATTCACCGCTTCTTTCTACAGAAGAAAACGATGGTTATAAGATGCCAGCACCCAAAACTGCTTAAGTTTTGGACTGTTTCATAACCAGACAGTGATAAGTGGGCATTAGAATATTAATACGAATACATAATAATTTTAACTTAATAAATAATAATTATACGTTTTTAGGAGGAATAAATATGGCATTACCGAACAAACCTCTTGGAGAAACCAAAGCGGTTAGAGATCCGGCAGTTGAAGAAAGAGAAGTAGATATATTGATTGTTGGCGGTGGTATGGCTGCATGTGGTACCGCATTTGAAGTAAAAAAATGGGCTCCTGCAGGGACAAAAATTTTATTAGTTGACAAAGCAGCAATGGAACGAAGTGGCGCTGTGGCTCAAGGCTTGTCTGCTATTAATACATATGTTGGAAAAAATACCCCGGAAGATTATGTAAAAATGGTACGCAATGACTTGATGGGTATTGTCCGAGAAGACTTGATTTTTGATCTTGGTTGCCATGTAGATGATTCTGTTCATTTATTTGAAGAATGGGGATTACCCATTTGGAAAAAAAGTGCAGATAGCAAAAATATGGATGGGAAAAAAGGCCAATCTATGGGAACACTAAAAGCTGGTGCTGAACCCGTAAGAACTGGAAAATGGCAGATCATGATTAATGGTGAATCTTACAAACGCGTTGTTGCTGAAGCCGCAAAACTTGCTTTAGGCACGGAAAATATTTTAGAAAGAGTATTTATTGTTGAATTGCTCAATGATGCCAATAACCCAAAACAGATTGCCGGTGCAGTTGGTTTTTCCGTTCGAGAAAACAAAGTATATATTATTAAATGCAAAACCATGATGGTTGCTTGCGGTGGTGCTGTAAATATTTATCAGCCACGATCAATTGGTGAAGGTACGGCTTTGGCATGGTATCCAGTATGGAATGCGGGTTCAACCTATACAATGTGCCTGCGAGCAGGTGCTGAACTTTCCATGATGGAAAACCGTTTCACCCCAGCACGTTTTAAAGATGGTTATGGCCCAGTAGGCGCATGGTTCCTTCTTTTTAAAGCCAAAACCTTAAATGGTATGGGCGAAGCTTATGCAGGAAGTGACGCAGCGAAAAAAGAATTGCAGAAATATGCTCCTTACGGAACTGCTGCAATTACACCAACCTGTTTACGTAATCACCTGATGTTGGTTGAAATGAAAGAAGGCCGTGGTCCAATTATTATGGATACCGTAACAGCTCTTGCTGATCTTGCCAAAACCATGGATAAAAAAGAGTTAAAACATCTTGAATCCGAAGCATGGGAAGACTTTTTGGATATGACCTGTGGTCAAGCCAATTTATGGTGTGCAACGAATACAGAACCTGAGAAAAAGAATTCAGAAGTTATGCCTACAGAACCGTATCTGTTGGGATCACATTCTGGATGTTGCGGTATGTGGGTATCAGGCCCTGATTTTGATTGGGTTCCTGCTGCATATAAATGGGGTGATAAAGGTAAAGTGTATAACCGAATGACAACCGTTTTAGGTTTGTTTACCGCTGGTGATGGTGTTGGTTGCTCAGGTCATAAATTCTCTTCTGGTTCACATGCAGAAGGTAGAATGGCAGCAAAATCTATGGTTCAATTTATTCGGGATCATGCAGATTTTAAACCTGCTATTAAAGAAACAAAAGAACAATTGGTGGATATGGTTTATAAACCAGTTCGTAATTTCTTGGATCATTGCAATTATACAACAGCAGTGGATATTAACCCAAATTACGTTAAACCTGCTGGAATGGCGTTGCGTTTAATGAAAGCAACCAATGAATATGGTGCAGGTACAGCAACCTATTACCTAACCAATGGAAAAAATCTTGAAATCATCATGGATATGCTCCAAACCATGCGAGAAGACTGCGAAAAATTAGGTGCTGGTGATTTACATGAACTTATGAGAGCTTGGGAAATTTATCATCGTATTTACACAGTTGAAGCCCATCTCCGTCATATTCAATTCAGAAAAGAAACCCGATATCCGGGATTCTACTATCGCGGTGATTTCCCTGGACAAGATGATAAAAATTGGTTCTGTTTTGTAAATTCAACATATGACAAAGCAAAGAACGAATGGACACTGCTAAAACGCGATTATATTAAAATTATTCCTTAGTGAATATAGGTTTGCTAATCGGAATTAGGCAGACATAGATGACAAACCTCCAGATGTTTCTACATCTGGAGGTTTTTATTAAGTAACTTATGGAACTGATATAGTTTTTCAGAAAAGAATTTTGGCAAGGCAGCAGAGAGGAATGTGTATATGTTAATACATCGACGACCGATAACGCAGCAAAAAACTTTTTTGGAAAGCTATAGTTGATCACGTTTCAGCCTGTATATCATTACAGGTAAAGCAAACAAACACTGTTGTTTGTCTGTTTATACTTATCTATATAAGAATAACAAGAAGATTGATGATTTGGGAGGAAAAGCATGGCAGTAGAAAAAAAAGCCCCTGTCAGCTCGAGCATTCTCGTGGTTGGCGGTGGTATTAGTGGATTAACTGCAACCCTAGAAGCAGCGGAAGTGGGCTATGAAGTGTTTCTGGTGGAAAAAAATCCTTTCTTGGGTGGAAGAGTTGCTCAATTAAATCAATATTTCCCGAAATTATGCCCCCCGGCTTGTGGCCTTGAAATTAACTTTAGACGAATTAAAGACAATCCTAAAATTAAAGTGTTTACAATGGCAGAGATTGAAAAAGTTGATGGTGGCCCGGGGAATTATCAGGTTACGATTCGGATTCAACCTCGATATGTCAATGACAATTGCACCTGCTGTGGTGAATGTGCAAAAGTGTGTGACACAGAAATTCCAAATGAATTTAATTTTGGTATGGATCGAATTAAAGCTGCATATATACCCCATAATATGGCTTTCCCTGCAAGATATGTTTTTTCCAGTGATATGGGAGCAGATGAGGCTAAACGATGCAAAGAAGCTTGCAAATATAATGCAGTAGATTTGGATATGGAGCCCAAAATATTGAACATCCAAGTCGGATCAATTATTTGGGCAACAGGATGGTCTCCTTATGATGCAACCAAATTGGATAATTTAGGGTTTGGTAGATATCAAAATGTTATTACCAATATGATGATGGAACGTTTAGCATCTCATAATGGACCTACTTCTGGAAAAATTTTGCGACTTTCAGATGATCAGCCACCTAAAATTATTGCCTTTGCGCAATGTGCAGGCTCAAGAGATGAAAAACATTTGCCCTACTGTTCTTATATATGTTGTATGGCTAGTTTGAAGCAAGCTACATATATTCGATCTCAATACCCAGATGCGGATGTGTATATTTACTACATTGATATTCGAACTCCCGGACGACGCTATGAACAATTTTATAATCAGCTAAAAGCTGATAAAAAAGTACATTTTGTAAAAGGAAAAGTAGCTGAGGTCAATGAAGATCCAAGTACAGCAAATATTATTCTTGTTGCAGAAAATACATTAACCGGGGAAAAAATTAAGCAAACAGTGGATATGCTTGTACTGGCAACAGGTATGCAACCGAATACCGAAAAAGATAAACCTATTGCGAACTTAAACATGAATTCGGATGGATTTATCATTAATGACTATGATAACAGTGGTATATTTGCTGCGGGCTGTGCCAATAAACCAGCAGATGTTGTATCATCAAACCAAAATGCTACAGGTATGGCGCTTAAGGCGATCCAAACTTTGGTGAGGAGGTAGAGGTAAACCATGGATAAAAAGTATGGAGTCTATATTTGTACTGGATGTGGCATAGGTGAATCGATCAATATTGATAAACTCGCAGATATTGCAAAAAAAAGCGCAATGCCTTGTAAAACTCATCCTTTTTTATGTGGTAAGGAAGGGATTGATACGATTCAACAAGATGTAAATTCCGGAACCAATACATTAGCGATTGCTGCCTGCTCAAGACGAGTGAATTATGATGTCTTTCGATTTGATGGCTGCATCGTAGAAAGAGTGAATTTAAGAGAACAGGTAGTCTGGTCTCATTCAAGAGATAAATATCCAGCACCAACAGAAGCACAAAAAAATGATAGCTCTTTTATTGATCATGTCCAATTGCTGGCCAATGATTATTTAAAAATGGGTATCGCCCGGTTGCAAAAAGTCAAATTACCAGAAGCCTATAAACTTGAAAAAATCTCTAAAGACGTTCTTGTCATTGGCGGTGGAATTGCTGGTATTACTGCGGCTATTGATATTGCAAAAGTAGGATATAATGTTACTATCGTTGAAAAAGAAGCCGAACTTGGGGGGTATGCTGCAAAGATCAGAAAACAATTGCCGGGTCAGGAACCGTATGAAGGGCTAATTGCTCCAATCATTTCGCAAAAGAAAAATGAATTATCGTCTTTTTCGAACGTTACAATTAAAACAAATACCGTTGTAGCAAGAATCGCTGGTCAGCCCGGTGAATTTATTGTTACATTAAAAAATCCAAATGAAAAAATTGAGTTTGATGTTCCACATCCTCTACCTGAAGAAATGAAATTTGATGATAAAGGCAAGGAACTTGATCCTGAGAAAAAATACGCGAAATATCTTGAATATAATCAAGGGAAAAAGGATATTCTTACCTTAGATCCAAATGGTTTTCGTTTTGGAGCTGTTGTATTGGCAGCAGGTTGGCGGCCAGCCGAATTAAAATCAGCAGACTACCCCTATTTAGGAATTGGCAACACACCTGATATTATAACCAATCATCAGTTTGAACAAATTGCACTTAAAGGCAAAATTGTTCGACCTTCAGATGGACAGGAAGCAAAATCCGTTGTGTTTATTCAAAGTCCTAGCAAAGATGGAGATGATAGTGATTTTGATTATTGCGGCGCTGTTACAAGTCTTGTTGCTTTAAAGCAGGCCAAATACGTTAGAGAGGATTATCCGGAAGATGGTAAAGCCTATATAGTTTATCAGCATATGCGAACTCCCGGATTTGGAGAAAATATTTATAAGAGTATTCAACAGGATAATGGAATCTTTCTAACTAAAGGTCGAGTTGTACAGGTTGCTCAAAATGGCAGTAAAATTGCTGTTGATGCTGAAAATACATTAATCGGTAAACAAATCCAGATTCAAGCAGATATGGTGGTTTTGGCAGCAGGAATGGTACCTTTAACTGTAGAAGAACCTGTAGTGAATTTGGCTTACAGACAAGGCCCTTCATTTAGAGATATTGGTTTATTTGGCGGTTATGTGGATTCCAATTTTATATGTTTCCCATACGAAACGCAACGCACTGGAATTTATGCAGCAGGCGCAATCCGTAGAAGCATGACCATTGAAGAGACCATGGAAGATGCTACAGGCGCAGCTTTAAAAGCCATTCAATGTATTGAGTCTGTTAATCGTGGTGTTTCAGTACATCCACGATCAGGCGATATGACATTCCCAGACTTTTTCTTTCAGAGATGTACACAGTGTAAACGGTGTACTGAAGAATGTCCATTTGGCGCATTAGATGATGATGAAAAAGGAACTCCAAAGCCCAATCCTACCCGATGCAGAAGATGTGGCACCTGTATGGGAGCTTGTCCAGAAAGAATTATTGGTTTTGCAGATTACAACATTGATAGTATCGGTTCACAAGTTAAAGCAATATGGGTACCATCTGAAGATGATTTTGATGAGCCACCTTTAAGAATTATTGGGCTTGTGTGTGAGAATGATGCACTTCCGGCAATGGATATCGCTGCAATTAATCGGTTAAATTATTCTGCGAATGTAAGAATTATACCTGTAAGATGTCTAGGATCAGTCAATGTGATCTGGATTAAAGATGCATTTAATCAGGGTATCGATGGTGTATTTTTATTGGGGTGTAAGCACGGCGATAATTATCAGTGTCATTTTGTTAAAGGAAGTGAACTTGCTGAGATTCGTATGAAAAAAATCGGTGATGCATTGGCGAGTTTACAAATCGAAAGTGAACGAGTAAAAATGTTTCAGATTGCAATTGATGAATACCATAAAGTTCCTGAAATTATTGATACTTTTGCAAATGAGATCGAGGCATTAGGCCCAAATCCATTTAAGGGATTCTAATTCATTCTAATTTTTCTTATTGGATGGTAAAGAGGAGGAGGGTTATTTCATGACAGAAAGATACCTTGTTCAGCCAGACTTAGAGTTTATTAAAGAAATACAAAGTCTTGGCGGAGAAACAGTAAAAAAATGTTTTCAATGTGCTACATGTTCTGTTGTATGTCCTTTATCTCCAGAAAGTGGCCCATTTCCCCGTAAAGAGATGATTGCAGCATCGTGGGGGCTTAAAGATAAGCTCATTAACGATAGTGATATTTGGCTTTGTCATGAATGTGGAGATTGTTCTGATAAATGTCCTCGCGGCGCTAAACCCGGGGATGTGCTTTCTGCACTTCGAGCAATGACTATTGGGCATTATGCAACCCCGCAAGTGTTATACAAAGCAGTAAATGATCCGAAAAAACTGCCAGTTTTAATAGGTGTTCCAGCTATTATTTTTGCAATTTTAGCTATTTTTACCAATTTGTTTCATGAAACATTGTCCCACGGTTTGCCTGAAAATGTTATTGCTCATGCGAATTTTATTTCTACATGGTTTGTAGATTTAGTGTTTGTTCCATTATCACTATTTGTGGTTGCTGTGTTTGCCAAAGGGTTAACGGATTTTGTGAAAAATATTCATGAAAATGCAATAAATGAAGGAAAAGTCGAGATTAAATCACTTGAATTAAAACCATTTTTGCAAACTTTAATTAAAGTGATTCCAATGATTCTTAGTCATGAAAAATTTACCAAATGTGAGGCCAATAAAGATCGATCAACAGCGCATATGATGGTTCTTTTTTCCTTTATTGGATTGGCTGTTGTAACAGGAATCTTTTTTGTGGTGTTATATGTATTTGGAATTCCCGGTCCTTATTCACAGATTAATCCTGTTAAAATCTTGGCTAATATTTCAGGTGTTGCTTTAGTCATTGGTGGTGCATTGATGATTAAAAACCGATTAACTAAACCTGATCAGACATCCGCATACAAAGATTGGTATTTGGTAGGCTTGGTTTTTGGATTAGGCATTACCGGTATGCTAACGCAAATGACACGTCTTGCTGGTGGTGAATATTTATCATACTTTTTATATTATGTTCATTTGATTTTTGTCTTTAATTTATTTTTGTTTTTACCTTATTCAAAAATGGCACATTTGGTGTATCGTACTGTTGCGATAACGTATAATGAATATATGGGTAGAAAATAAGATATATATAAAAATATTCTGATAAAAAAGGAAGGTCAATGTGTGATCTTCCTTTTTTTATTTGTAGATGAGCCACTACCAAAATTTCAAAATTTGAATCGCTGCAAATCAAATAAATTTTTTGACATATACTTATAGTCAATTTATACTTCTTTTCAAAGAAGCCATTCAATCATTCACCATTGATGCTCAAATGTCTTCCGGAAAATGAAACCTTATAACGGGCGTATCTAAAGGTTGGGGGACTGAATAAATTGAACAAAAATGGAACCGTCATTCCGGGGAAAAACAGAAAACCGGTTAGGTTTTCTGTTTTTAACCCGGAATCCAGAGATGCTGCAAAATACATATATTCTGGATTCCGGATTAAAATTGAAAAATATTCATTTTTCAATTTTCTCCGGAATGACGTGTTGTATTGTTGCTTCAAAGAGTTCTCCCCCAACCTTTAAATACGCCCCCTTATAACCTTATGTTAATTGGAAATTTATAAAAGATACTGCCAGAGTTAAAATTAAAAAAAAATACTAAACACTAAAACATTACTCAGTGTTTGACATACCGCTTAGTAAGGAGATATTGTGACAGATCAAAACCAAAATGAAACATCAAATCCAATACAATCGCCAACAATAGTTGATCGGCATGTATTAAACACCATTGAATATAAGTACAAAAACCAACGAGATATTATCATTACAATTAAACAACCTGAATACACATCTGTCTGTCCGATGACAGGCTTGCCTGATTATGGATGTATTTCCATCAACTATCGGCCAAAAGAGAAACTTATTGAATTGAAATCATTAAAATTGTATTTAGTTCAATACCGTAATGTTGGCATTTTTTATGAACATGTGGTGAATCAAATAATGGATGATCTGGTGTCTGTACTTGATCCAAACTGGATGCAAATCATCGGTGATTTTACTGCACGAGGAGGCATAACCACTCAGGTCAGAGTTTTGTATCGGGCATCATGAAATGAAAATCCATATAGCTAAAACAGCAGGTTTTTGCATGGGAGTTCGGCGAGCTGTAGAAATGGTATTGGATACAGCAAATCGTAATGACATGTCCCCTTTGCATACATTTGGTCCATTAATTCATAATCCACAGGTTCTCGCATTACTTGAAGAGAAAGGCATTCCGGTTTTAAATAAGGTTCCAGAAAAAGGAAGCGGAACAGTGATTATTCGGGCACATGGAGTTCCAATTCAAACCTTATCTCAATTAAAATCTGCTGGTTTTAGAGTCATTGATGCAACCTGTCCTAAAGTAATACGCGTGCAGCGTATTATTCACAAACATGCTGAACAAGGTTATGTAACAATCATTGTTGGGGATTCTGATCATCCCGAAGTGATCGGTCTGTTATCTTATACGAATCATAATGGCGTGGTTGTCAGTAGTCTTTCTGAATTTGAAAACTTGCCAAGATATAATAAGGCAATTATTGTCGCTCAAACAACACAAAACACATCGCTGTTTGAACAGATCAATCAATCCGTTCAAAACAATTATAAAAATTATCTTATCTTTAATACAATTTGCGATTCAACTGAAAAACGTCAGGCAGAAATTAAACACTTGTCAACATGTTCTGATGCAACGATTATTGTTGGCGGAAAAAACAGCGGGAACACACAGCGGTTATATGAAATTGCAAAACAATCGGGAAAACCGGCATTTCTTATTGAAAATGAAACAGAACTGGATTCGGGGTTGTTAAAACCATTTAGAGAAGTTTCAATTACTGCGGGTGCATCCACACCGAACTGGGTTATTCATAGTGTGTATAAACGGTTAGAAACGATTCAATATGAACGTCAACCGCGAATAAAAAGTCTGCTGTTTTGCATCATGAAATATTTACTCATATCTAACCTTTATCTTGCATTAGGTGCTGGATCTTTATGTTATACAAGTATTTATCTTCAAGGCCTGCCCTATGATATTAAATTTATCACAATGGCTTTTTTGTATATTTTTTCCATGCAGGTTGTGAATAATTTAACGGCTATTAAATCAGATCATTATAATCATCCTGAAAGAGCAGAATTTTATCAAAAATATAAATTCCCTTTAGGCATCACTGCTTTTTTTTCTGGTTTAATTGGCCTTGTTATCGCTGGGTCTTTAGGCATTATTCCTTTTATTATACTCTTAGTGATGACTATTCTTGGCCCTGTGTACGATGTAAACATAATTCATCCAAAATATACAAAAATTCCTTATACAAAAATCAAAGATATTCCCGGATCCAAAACGTTATTGATTGCACTAGCATGGGGCGTAGTAACCTCTTTTTTACCTGCTTTATTTGCATACAATTCTGTAACATTCGACACAGATGGAATTATGTATTTAAGAATGGTTTTAACAACCGTAATTATGTCAGCACTTGTATTTGTCCGATCTGCTTTTAATGATATCATGGAGATGCAGGGGGATCGGATTGTTGGTAAAGAAACCATCCCCATTTTTATAGGTAAAGACCAGACTATCCGTTTATTAAAAGCGATTCTTGCTAGTGTGTTTGGGGTTCTATGGTTTGGGAGTCAATTTGGTGCACTACCTTCATTAGGATTTATACTTTCGATTTATCCTCTGTTCTTATTGGGTTTTATATACGCATATGACTATAAAAAAATACTTCCGGGTATGAAATTGGACTTTTGGGTTGAATCTCATTTTATTGTAGCTGGAATCGTTACCGTTTTATGGAACGCGATACTTTAGAAGAATTATTGAAAACTAATGCAAACCTATCTTAACAGCCGAACCCACAAATCGTTTGAGTTGCCCATATTTCTTCCTGTGTACCATCCGCGTGAGTCATTCATTCCCATAGATACATGGCCAACTGAATTTAATATTCAAGGCTGTATTGTGAATGCTTTTTTTTTATATAAACAACGGGAAATACGAAATGCCCTAAAAAAAGGATTAACGATAAGAGATATTGTGAAGTTTCCGGGCTTAATTATGACGGATTCCGGAGCATTTCAAGGATTTCATGGCCGCCTTTTTCTTGAAAACAAGACGATTGTAAAATTTCAGGAAGCGATTGGTGCTGATATTATTTCCCCTTTAGATATTGTAACGCCTCCATATGATAAAAAAGAGTTGGCTGAAAAAAAATTGAAAACCACTTTAGCCCGGGTTCAGGAAGCCATAGGTGTTGTTCAGGAAGGAATTTTAGCCGGTGTGCAACAAGGTGGAAAATTTTTGGATCTGAGACGTAGTGCAACCGAAGCTTTATTAACGATGGGAGTTCAGTATCTTGCATTGGGCAGTTTAGTACCGTTTTTTAATAAAAATCATGAATTGGGATTTGTGGGAAATGTCATTCGTGATGCCAGAAATATGTGTGGTGAAGGATTTCCAATTCATGTTTATGGGGCAGGAGACCCTGTTGAAATTCCGTTTTTGATTGAACTTGGAGCAACTATTTTTGATTCATCAGCTTATGCGCATTATGCTCGATCCGGCTGGTACATGACTCCATTTGGGGCTATTCAGGATGCAGGGCCATTGATTTCTGGTGAATTTTCATGTTCGTGCCGATTCTGCAGTCAAATGAATAAACCTGAAGATATTTTTAGCGATGAACGATCACTTGAAGCGCATAATCTTTGGACGATTATGCAAACAATCAATCAAGTCATTAAAGCTAAACAGGAAAATTCATTTCATCAGTTGTTGGAACAAATACTAGAACAGCATATGTATTGGTTTCCAAAGAGCGCTTTACATTCATCATGGTCTAATTTAAAATAAACTCTTCTATGATATTTCCGAGTTTCTCCCATGAACATGTATCGTTTTCATTCATGATGTTAGCACGGATTTTTTTTTGATTTTCTTCTGTTAATGAATCAAGAATAGCTTGCGCAAGAGCTTGTGGATTTTTGGGTGGAACGAGAAAACCAGTTTTTCCATGTGAAATGACTTCCTTGAGGTCTCCAACAGTGGTTGCAACCACAGGCGTATTAAATGCAAATGCCATTTGAACAACCCCACTGCCTGTACCAGAAATATACGGTTGGACTACCACATCAGCAGATTCAAAATACATGGGGATATCTTCATTGGGGACATACCTGTCAATAATAACCACATGGTTTTGAATTCCAAGATGCTCAATTTTGCGAAGATATTCAGTTTTGTCTTTCCAGAATTCACCAACAATGAAGAGCTGAACCTCTTGTTTGGATAATACTTCAGGGAGTGCTTCAAGTAAATACATCAGGCCTTTGTATTGTCGAACATATCCAAAAAAAAGAAGTCGTTTGATAGGTCTGCTCGTAAAACGGTATGGTGATTTTTGATGTACAACAAATCCGCGGTAATTTGGATGAGCGGTTTTGTATATCTGAACATCTTTACACATTAATCGTAACAATCGTTCATCTTCTGTTGAATGAACGATACATGCATGTGCATTTCTCAATACGAAATGTGTAACCCAGTCATCAATAGAAGTAGCCTCATGACCATGGACATTATGACAAATAAACATGATTTTTGTTTTGCTAAAATGACGGATGAGAAAAGAGATAAGCCCAAAAGGAGGCCCAAAAAAAGATACCCACCAAGGTATGATAAGTACATCGGGTTTATTTTGATTTATTTTATGAGCAATAATCATCCATGAAAGCGGATTCAGCACGTCAAAACATTTTTTTTCACCTATTGCTTCAATAGGACGCTTGCTTGGGTCACGATCCGTTTTTCCCGGATATAGCCACATAGGGTATTGACGTTTAAATGAAAACAATTCAACATCATGTTTCTTTTTGAGATGTTGATACAGAAACGTAGTGTAATGCGAAATCCCGCCACGAAAAGGGTATGTTGGACCGATCATACATATTTTCATAGTGTTTACGTTATCCCTGTTTTTTTTGAGGAGTAAGATATGTTGCATCCATCCATTTGGATACTACAGGTAAAGTTTCAATTGCAGGTAATTCAAACCCAAACACAATACTTAAAAAACTCATTACGATTCTAAATGTTGCCCCCCAAAGAATATCCCCCGTGTTGAGTTGAAATCCATGATAATCCATAGATGGAGTTAGAATACACTGGGTTGGTTTTGAAACAAAACGAACTCTGCATCTCACGTAATTGATCTGATTCAACAACTCAGCTAAAGGAACATATAGAATGCGTTCGACTTCCCAATTGGGTGAAAATGAAGTCTGACGATTGATCCAGATAACCATTGGCCAAATTGATTTTGTGAAAAGCACGAGTCGTTGTTCTGGAAGATTACCTAGAAAATCAATGTTAAATGGATTAAGTCTCATTTCTTCGAAACTTTCCCGAAGTGCAGTTGCCAATAACCGTGATAAATAACTTGCATCAAGATGAGTTTGTTTAGTTAAACATACTTTATTTTGAAAAAGTGCAAAAGGAAATCTTGGAAGTCTCAGGATATAGGATAGGATACGATCCCATTTGACCATCATCCGTCCACCGGGCAGACAAATATCTCCGGGTTGTTTTACCTGCATTGATCTCTTGTTCAAAATCAAATAAGGCTCTTTTTGTTTTTTCCCTTGATCGTCATAAACCGTTAATGACAAAAGCACAGAAAACAGATGGCTTGTTTTATGAAAAGGGTGATGATCAGGAAAAGGATTATGTTGGGTTAACAGAACGTGAGAAATGTGTTTTTTTAACTCATCGGGATGACTAAGCAGGTATTTAGTTGAGGAATTCATTTTATTGTCTTATCTTATGATTTTTGTAATAGGTGAGTGATTACATAGTTCGCTGCAATTAAACCAAAAATTGCAGGTAGTGTTGCAATACTGGGTATGGCTTGACGAAACCGCCCTCTCAGATATGTGCCTGAGGTTTCTGTTGCTTCTGTGGTCATTTGATGAGCCAAATCAGCATGACATTTACATGGAATTTCTTCAGAAAAAATGACAGGTACTTTAGCTGAAATCCCATGCTTATTTAAGCGCCGTCGAACGGCTCGTGCAAGACTACAATTCATGGTTTCACTTAACATAGAAACATGGATTTGAAAAGGATCAATACGACCTGCTGCTCCCATCACTGAAATAAACGGTATGTTTTGGTCAATGCAATGTTTAATCAGTTCAATTTTTGGATTTAAGCTATCAATGGCATCAATGACCATATGCACATCCGCTGTAATCAAGTCATCTTTTGTATCTGAATGAAAAAAAGAATGGCAACAGTCTATAATAAGATGTGGATTAATTGCATGTAACCGTTCTTTGGCAGCGACAACTTTCGGAAGCCCTAACGTTGTTGAAAGTGCGAGTAATTGGCGATTGATGTCAGAGGTTTTAATAATATCACAATCAACGATTCGTATTTTCCCTAATCCAGAACGTACCAAGGCTTCAGCCGCATAAGCACCGACACCGCCCATGCCAATAATGGTTACAAAGCTATGTTGAAGTCGGAAAAAACCCTCTTCCCCATACAGCATAATACTTCGAATAAATGGAGATTCGGCTGTATTCATATTTTATAATTTATTACCTTTCTTGACGGCCTTGATCTTTGTTTCGGCCACTTAATCTTTGCCTTAACTATCAAAAAGTGGTGTAAGTTTGTTTCTGCTAAAAATTCTCATTGATAATATGTTTTTAGTTGATATATCATGAAACTAGGTTAGGTGATACCATATGAATATTCCATTTGAAGATCAATACTAAAACTTGTTATGAAGTATCTTTATTCTGCGATATGACTTATTATCAAAAAAAATATGACATTATTGTTGTGGGTGCTGGCCATGCAGGTTGCGAAGCAGCGCTTGCTGCTTCAAGAATGGGCTGCGAAGTATTGCTGCTAACCATTGATTTAGATAAAATCGCTGCTATGCCATGTAGCCCATCCATTGGTGGTATGGCAAAAGGGCAATTAGTTAAAGAGATTGATGCGTTAGGTGGCGAAATGGCTAAAATAACGGATCAATCAGCGATTCAGTATAAAATTCTGAATATGAGCAAGGGACCGGCCGTTCGTTCTACAAGAACTCAAAATGATAAACTGCGTTACCGAACTGCGATGATTTCAGTTATTGAGAACCAACAAAGACTTGATGTTAAACAGGCAATGGTTGATCGAATCATTGTTGAAAATCAACATATTGTCGGTATTGAAGATCATACAGGGTTTTGTTTTCAAACAGATGCGGTGGTTCTGTGTACAGGTACATTTTTAAGTGGATTAATTCATATTGGCACAAAAAAAATTCAAGCAGGCAGAGCAGGAGAATTCGCATCTTATCCATTGGCAACCCAGCTCAAAGAATTAGGATTTCAACTTGGGCGCATGAAAACTGGCACCCCACCTCGGCTGAATAAACATACCATTGACTTTTCACAATTTGAAATCCAAGAAGCAGATGATAACTCAAGACCATTTTCAATGTTCACAGCATCTATCCCGTTGATTCAACATCCTTGTTATATGGGATACACCAATGCAGTAACGCATCAGATTGTTCGACATAATTTATCACGATCTGCTTTATATTCAGGGCAAATCAAAGGAATCTCAGCACGTTATTGTCCTTCTTTTGAGGATAAAATTGTCAAATTTCCAGAAAGAGAAAGACATCATGTGATTTTAGAACCTGAGGGTCTGGAAAACGCTGAAATTTATGCAAGTGGTCTTGGCAATAGCTTGCCGATTGAAATACAAGTCGATATAGTTCGTTCAATAAAAGGGCTTGAATCCGCTGAAATCATGCGTCCGGCATATGCAATTGAGTATGATTATGTCCATCCAACACAATTAACAAATACGTTGGAATCTAAAAAAATTCATGGATTATTCATGGCTGGACAAATTAATGGGACATCAGGATATGAGGAGGCCGCAGCCCAAGGTCTTTGGGCAGGGATTAATGCAGCTTGTGCAGTACAGAAAAGACCTAAATTCGTTTTAGATAGGTCTCAAGCGTATATGAGTGTGCTTGTTGATGATTTGGTAACGAAAGGAACACGTGAACCGTATAGGATGTTTACATCACGAGCTGAATATCGACTTATGTTACGAGAAGACAATGCAGATAGTCGTCTCACTGAGATAGGATATGAATTAGGTCTTGTAACACGATCCACGCTTGATTTTGTTAAAGAAAAACAACAAACAATAGACAAAGAAATTAGCCGTATTCGAAGCACTATTCTCAAACCTACGGATCAAGTCAATCACTACTTAACATCAAAAGGAGTGATGGCAATTCACCATGGAATTCCTTTAGATCAGATGTTAAAAAGACCGATGATGGACTATGATATTGTTCAACAGTTTTACCCAAGTGAACAACACCTCAATGAACAGATAATTAAACAGGTTGAAATTGAAATTAAATATGAAGGCTATATTCAAAAACAATTAAAAGAAATTGAACAATATAGACATTATGAAAAAATCAAAATTTCTCCTGCTATTGACTATACAACTCTTGATGGTCTATCTAATGAAATCAAGGAAAAACTTCAATCCATCAAGCCTGCAACGCTTGCGCAAGCATCTCGGATCGATGGAATGACACCAGCGGCATTGTCTATATTGAGAGTTTATTTAAAAACTTTTTATATTAAAAATAACGTAACTACTTAGACATAAAGTTATACTTTTTTGTATGGGGAAATAGAGTATGGGAGAAACAGATTATTATAAAATTCTTGGCGTAACTAAAAATGCAACTGAAGATGAAATAAAAAAGGCTTATCGAAAACTGGCAATGAAGTATCATCCAGATCATGCAAAAGGGGATAAGTCTGCTGAAGAGAAATTTAAAAAAATCAGTGAAGCCTATGCTGTATTAAGTGATAGTGAAAAACGTAAACAATACGACATGTACGGTTCTTCTGATTTTCAAAAACGGTTCACTCAAGAAGATATTTTTAAAAATTTTGATTTTGGAGATGTCTTTAAAGAATTCGGGATTAATTTTGGATTTGGCGGCATGGATTTTTTTTCAAATCGCACGACAGGCCCAAAGGTTCATCAGCGTCAACATAAGCAACTTAAAGGGCATGATGTGGTTTATGAGCTACCCTTAACATTATCTGAAGTAGCTTCTGGAGTAGAAAAAAATATCAATATTAACATTGGTGGAAGATCCGAACGAATTTCTGTCAAGATACCCAAAGGCATGACTTCAGGCAAAAAATTACGAATTCCAACTAAAGGAGAGCCAAGTCAATTTGGTGGCCCATCGGGTGATTTATATATTAAAGCAAAAATTACTGATGATTCAGTTTTTAAAGCGGACAAACAAGATATTTACATTGATCGATATATTAAATTTACTGAAGCTCTTTTAGGTACACAAATTTCTATACCTACACTAGACAACAAGGAATTAAGTTTAAAGGTTTCTGCAGGTACACAACATAAAACTAAACTGCGTATTGCTGGTAAAGGTCTTCCCTATATGAACAGTAATCAATATGGAGATTTATACGTGTGTATTCACGTCCAGATGCCTAATAAATTAACTTCACATCAAAAACAATTAATTGAACAACTGGCATTAACAGGTCTATAATGACAACTATTGATGATATTTTAAGACGTAGAGACTTGAGATTCAAGAACAATAATTTGACAACTCGCTCTATTCTATGTATAGAATAATTATAAAAATGTTTCTATATGAGGAGAAAACTGAGAATAATTTATGAGTTTTCCTCAGTACAGATTACTAATATGGCTCAAAAATAGTTATTCTTAAATGCCCGAACTGATAAAATTATTTTCACAAGAAGATATTGAAAATAAAATTGCCGATATCGCACGACAAATTTCAATATCCTATAAAGATAAACAACCTGTGTTTATTGGTGTATTAAAAGGCGCTTTTCTTTTTTTTGCTGATCTTGTAAAAAGGGTGACAATTCCCATAGAGATTGATTTTATAGGTATTTCAACTTATGGGAAGAATAACTGTTCAGGACATCGGGTTAAAGTAACCAAACATATTGAAACAGATATTAAAGATAGACACATTTTAATTGTTGAGGATATAATTGATACAGGATTGACGCTGCAATTCCTTATTAATTATCTTGCTATTTTTCATCCAAAAACAATACATGTGTGTGCACTTATTGAAAAACATGAACAACGTATATATAATCATACATCACATTATGTCTGTTATCATATAACAGAAGGTTTTGTGGTAGGATATGGTTTAGACTATGCGGAAAATTACAGAAATTTACCTGCAATCTATCGTTTATTTAATTAATTCTAACTAATATGAGGATTGACAATGATCATTACCTGTGAAAAATGTAAAACGAGTTTTAAATTAGAGGATCATCGTGTAAAACCCCAAGGTACCAAAGTTCGTTGTCATGTGTGTAAAAATGTTTTCACTGTGTATCCTCCTGAACCAGAAGAAGAACAATTCGATGATTTGAATTTAGACGAGGGGGCTGCAAAATCAGATGATGATTTTGATTTACAATTTGATTTCGAAATGGATACTGAAGAACAGGGTAAAAAAGTAACAACTGATAAGAAAAAGAAATCAGACGAGCTCGATTTGGATTTGGATCTTGATTTGAATTTAGATGAAGATTTGGATGCAACAAATCAATCGACAAAAATTGACGAAGACGAACTCAACATAGACCTTGATTTTGATTTAGACGACGGACCTCCTCCAAAATCTCAATCCAAAACCAAATCAAAAACACCAGAACCCGAAGAAGAAGAATTTAGTTTAGACCTTGATCTTGATATGGATGATGAACCTGCTCCAAAAGCAAAATCTAAATCAAAAACACCAGAACCCGAAGAAGAACTCAGTTTAGACCTTGATTTTGATATGGATGATGAACCTGCTCCAAAAGTAAAATCTAAAGCAAAGACTCCAGAACCCGAAGAAGAAGAACTTAGTTTAGATCTTGATCTTGATATGGATGATGAACCTGCTCCAAAAACAAAATCTAAATCAAAAACACCAGAACCTGAAGAAGAAGAACTTAGTTTAGACCTTGATCTTGATATGGATGATGAACCTGCTCCAAAAGCAAAATCTAAATCAAAAACACCAGAACCTGAAGAAGAAGAACTTAGTTTAGACCTTGATCTTGATATGGATGATGAACCTGCTCCAAAAACAAAAATAAAAGCCGAATCAAAACCATCTGAACAGGAAGATTTAGATTTTTCTGATTTAGAAGCTATGCTTGACGAGGAAAAACCATCAAAAGCAAAACCAAAAGCAAAACCCGTTGAAAAAGATTTAGATTTTGATTTTGAAGATGATGTGGACATGAAAACGAAAGTGGCGGATGATGATTTTGATTTTTCTGATTTGGAAAGTAGTGATGATGAACAACCGGGAAAAACAATCATGGCATATGAACAAACCATGGAGGAACCTGAAGCTCCAAGTAAAAATCAAGACAAACAGAAAATAAGTTCTGCAAATGATAATCGTGATAAACAAAAGGTAGCTTACATTGAAGATGAATCCTTATATCCTCCGGTAGATGAATCCTTTGACCAAGAGACAAAAAAGAAAAAAATTGGACTCC
>PDZT01000354.1 GCA_002753105.1 Deltaproteobacteria bacterium YD0425bin50
TGTTCTGGGGTTTCGTTCACCTGAAATAAGAAAGCATACTGAATTTGCAGCAGAATAACAAAATAAAAAAAAAGATAAAACAGAATTTTTATGAACACTACGCCCACAACAGATACCCAGCTTTCAGCTTCCCAGCGCGTATTATTAGCCCTGAAAGAAGCAAAATTTAAAATTGAATCTTACGAACGGCAAAAATCAGAACCGATTGCCATTATTGGCATGGGATGTCGCTTTCCCGGTGATGCAGACACTCCTGAAAAATACTGGGAATTTTTAAGTAGCGGCCAAAGTGGTATTCGTGAAATTCCAAAGGATCGATGGGATATGGAGTCTTTATATGATCCTAATCCTGACGCTCTGGGCAAAATCTACATTAGACATGCGGGTTTTATTGATCATCCAGACCAGTTTGATCCTGCTTTTTTCCGCATGTCGCCAAGAGAAGCTGAAAGTCTTGACCCTCAGCATCGGTTGTTTCTTGAAGTCGCATGGGAATCGTTGGAACATGCTGGAATTGATCCCAAAACATTAATCGGTTCTCAAACCGGTGTTTTTGCAGGTATAGGCCAAAATGATTACGCTCGTTTTCAACTTAATTCTGGTAATTTGTCACGTATCACTGCTTATGATGGCACTGGTAATTTGTTTTGTTTTGTTTCCGGAAGGCTGGCTTACATTCTTGGACTCAACGGTCCAAATGTAACGCTTGATACGGCCTGTTCATCTTCACTTGTGGCAATTCATTTAGCCTGCCAAAGCCTTCGTGCCAGAGAATGTAATATGGCTATTGCCGGCGGCGTGCACTTAGTGTTTTCACCAGAAATAACGGTTTTTTTATGCAGAACACACGTTTTATCACCTGATGGTATATGCCGCACGTTTGATGCCAATGCAAATGGGTTTGGAAGAGGCGAAGGCTGCGGCGTTATTATTTTAAAAAGACTTTCAGATGCGTTGGCTCAGAATAATAATATCTTGGCTTTGATTAGAGGCTCGGCAATTAACCATGACGGTGCTAGTAGTGGACTCACTGTTCCAAATCAACTCGCTCAAAACGCATTGATTCGTCAGGCAATCTGCAATTCCAACATAGACCCAACTCAAATCGGTTATATTGAAGCACACGGCACGGGTACATCTTTAGGAGACCCCATTGAATTAGCTGCATTAGCTTCAGTATTCAACACTCATCCCTTGTATATTGGATCTGTAAAAACCAATTTCGGACATTTGGAAGCTGCCGCAGGTATTGCCGGGTTGATGAAAGTGATCTTAGCGCTTCAGCATCGTCAAATTCCTCCGCATCTGCATTTTAATCAACCGACTCCGCATTTTGACTGGAATCGGTATGCTTTTAAAGTCCCAACTCAGAATGTAGAATGGACATCAAACCGAATTGCCGGCGTCAGTTCTTTTGGCATGAGCGGCACAAATGCTCATATCATTTTGGAAGCATCGCCGATAACCGATTCACATCTTAAGGTCGGAAAATCAACGCATGTTTTTCACAAAGAACGCTATTGGGTATCCAGCGAAGCTGTTCAACCTGCTGTTTTGCATACTGAAAATGCAAAACCAATTCATGTTTTATTGGGCAAAAGAGTTCGATTACCGTTTTCACAGGAAATTCGCTTTGAGAATGTTTTAAGTCCAGATTCACCTCGCTTCATGAATGAACACCGAATATTTAATATAGTCATTGCGCCAGCAGCTTCACATATTTCAATGGTTTTATCTGCGGTTAAAACAGCATTTGGAAAAGAATACTGCCTCATTGAAGATATAGTTTTTTCCCGTGCGTTAATACTTTCTGAATCAGAACCTCGAAGAGTGCAACTCATATTCAATCCTGAACAAAATGAATTGAATGTATTCATGTTTAAACTGGTAAGCTGTGAAAAAACAGATGAAGAAATGTCAGACAGCTCATGGGTGTTGCATGTTACTGGAAAAATTAGAATTATCCCAGAAGCTCAAACGGAACATGTAAAATCTGCCACTACATTGAACAGGCTTCAAAAATTATCGCAAATGGAACCTGTTGAGGGCGCACACTTTTACAACAACCTTAATAAAGCTGGATATCAATTGGGGACTGCTTTTCAATGGGGAAAAACTTTTTGGTGTGGACAAACAGAATCATGGTGTAAAATTGAACAACCTCTCTTGATTGATACTATAGATGAGTATCAGATTTATCCCGGACTTTTAGATACCTGTTTTCAATTGTTAAGCAGTTTTTGGGAGCATCAGGCTTCCAAATTAGCTGGGAACACTGATCTTTATGTGCCATTTTCCTTATCAAAAATAAAATTTTATAAACGGCCAGATAGTCAATCTTTTTTATGGTGTTACGCTAAATCATCAGACAAAAAAAATTCTGGTGATTTGGTTTTGTTTGATGAAGAGGGAAATATCTATGCCGAAATATTAGGCTTTGAATTTAGAACTGCAAATCAACAGACATTATGTCAAACAAATGAGAATGAATGTAAAAACTGGTTGTATCACTGCGTTTGGGAGCCTAAACCGATTTTATTTTCCTCACCCCAATACTCTGGGAGAGTTGAAAACTGGCTAATTTTTGCTGATACCAAAGGTATTGGAAAAGAATTAGGAGCAAAACTTATATCTTTAGGCAATCAGGTGTTACTGATATTCCAAATGAATGTTCCAGCAGAAGACCCTTTATATTACCAAAAATTGCTGGAACAACAACCATGGACTGGAATTGTTCATCTCTGGCATATAGATACTAACTCTACAGATTCGCAGTTTAAACTTGCCTATCTGAGCGTGTTGTATATAATTCAGTCTATGGCAAAAGCAAATTCTGGCAATCCTCCATGTTTATGGGTAGTTACACAAGGTGTGTATGCAGCATTTCCATCAACTCCGTTGAGTTGTTTTCAATCACCAGTTTGGGGGCTGTCAAAAACCGTTGCGCTTGAACATCCAGATATTTCCTGCATATGTGTAGATTTACCTTTATTGGAAACAGAAAATCATGTTCAGAATTTAATTCAGGAAATCCTGACACCAGATGGAGAAAATGCAATTTTATGGCATCATAATGAACGTCATGTTGCACGTTTGGTTCAGTATAAACCCCAATTACATCAACGGACTTCACCTATTATTCGATCAGATCATTCCTATCTGATTACTGGCGGACTTGGAGCGTTAGGTCTTCATGTGGCCCAATGGCTTGTCAAGCAGGGCGCTCGTTATATCATTTTACTTGGACGTAAAGCGCCATCAGATACAGCCAAAAAACAAATTGAGATAATGGAGCAGTCTGGCGCAAAGATTCAGATTATTCATGTAGATGTCGGCAATAAAGAAGAAATGTTAGGAGTATTTCAGAAAATTCAAGATCAAATGCCAGAGTTGCGTGGAATTATTCATGCTGCTGGCGTTATTGATGATGCTGTATTGCTGAGACAGGATGCCAATCGGTTCAAAAATGTAATTCATCCCAAAATTTATGGAACATGGAATTTGCATGTATTGTCCCAGAATATTCCCCTTGACTTTTTTATTATGTTTTCTTCAACTGCTGCTTTACTCGGTTCTCCGGGACAGTCAAATTATGGAGCTGCCAATGCGTTTATGGATGCCTTGGCACGGTATAGGCGTTCAATTGGAATTCCTGCTACCAGTATTCAGTGGAATGCTTGGGCAGATTCAGGAATGGCTGCTGAAGTACATAAGCATCATCAGGTTAAAAGAACTGAACAAGGTATCAGAGATATTACACCAGATCAGGGAATGCTCATTTTAGAAAAGCTATTATCTGAGCCTATTAGTGAAATAGCTGTTATTCCAATTCATTGGTTAGTATATGTAGAAAAATTTTCCAAAAAACAGCGTTTGCTTGAGCAGGTTATCCCTACGCAAGTGATCATGAAAAATAAAGAAAACCGATTTATCGAACAACTTGAAAAAAATTCACCAGATAAACAGCGTTTAATGATATTAGAAATGGTTCGAAGTTTAGTAGCGTCAGTGCTTAACATAAAATCGTCTCACCAAATAAAAGTTCGTCAACGCTTATTTGATGCAGGCATGGATTCCTTAATGGCTGTTGAATTACGAAATCATCTATCAATCAAGCTGGAAAAATCCCTTTCTGCCACGCTTGTGTTTGACTATCCAACAGTTGAAGCATTAACGGATTATCTTGTATCGGAAATGATAAATCAAAAATCGAAAATCGAAAATCGAAAAATAAATATTCAAGATGTAGAAAATAATATAGGTCAAGATGTAGATGCATTGTTAACTGATATTTCGCAAAAATCAGATGAGGATTTAATTCAAGA
>PDZT01000355.1 GCA_002753105.1 Deltaproteobacteria bacterium YD0425bin50
GAAACGTTGCTTTCGTTTGTTCATCAAATTCCCGCCCTTCTTTATAGCTCCAATGTGCTGCAATACCTGATTTAGCGACTTGATCCATTTCTTTAGTACGGATTTGAATTTCAACACGTTTGCCATATGGTCCAAAAACAGTGGTATGAAGCGATTGATACATGTTGGCTTTGGGCATGCTGATATAATCTTTAAATTTTTTTGGAATGGGTTTCCATAGAGCATGGATAATGCCTAGGGTTTCATAACACTGGGAAATACTGTCAACAATGATTCTAAACGCAATAATGTCATAGATTTCCTCATAGGATAAATTCTGCGTAATCATTTTATTATAAATGCTGTAATAAGACTTCACCCGACCTGAAACTTTAGCTGAAAATCCATACTCCTGTAATTTATCGATAATAATCGATTTTACTTTTCCTATATAAGATTCACGATCAATCTGGTCTGCTTCAATGTTTTGTTTAATTTGTTGGTATTCTTCAGTATGAAGATACTGGAGTACAATATCTTCCAGTTCCTGCTTTATCCAGTATATACCCAATCTTCCAGCTATGGGTATATACACATCATGTGTTTCTTGGGCAAAAAGATGTTGGTGTTTCAGATTCGGATGCAGATGTAATGTTCGCATGTCGTCCAGTCTGTCTGCAAGTTTAATAAAAATTACCCGCAGGTCTTCTGACATAGCAAGAATCATTTTCCGTAAATTTTCTACCTGATGGCTTACCGAGGGTTTATAAGGAAGCATACTGAGTTTGGAAACCCCGATCACGATTTTATATATACCTAAACCAAACTCGTTTGTGATTTCTTCTTCTGTTGCTTTTGTTTCTTCAAAAATATCATGAAGCAATCCTGAAGCAATACTTTCGAAATCAAGCTTCATATCTGTTAAGATTAATGCGACTTGTAAAAGGTGAGCTATTCTGGCTTCGGATGCTTTTTTTTTGGCTTGATGATATCGGGTTGCAAACGTATAAGCACGTTCAAGCAACTCTTGATTTACATTTGGAAGATAGGTAGTTAGGCTGTTTAAAACATCTGTAATACCGATCATGGTATATATAATCGCCTCTCAGCATTGTTCCTCATAGTGATTCTCAAATAAAAAATTGTAAAATATTCAATGTTAAAAAGCAATGTTTTTATTGGGATTTTGGGATTTTCAGAGTTGAGACGATATATACAGCATTTGACTAATCGTCATTTTAAATTTATGTTGAATAGCCAATGTTTTTTTAAATGAGTCTTCTAACTGAGCTAATTGCATGTAAAATGGTGTTCGATCAAAAGGATAATAGGGTTTAGCATGTGCTATGTTCATGAAAAGTTCACATCCGGGACCGTAGTGAGTTCCTTTTCCTGAAATCTTTAACTCATGCTGAATACCATGTAAACGGCATATCATTGGCCGATAGGGATATATAATACATTTTTGATTATGATTCAAAGGGCATAAAACATGAACAGCATGCCCATTGAGTATATGTTCTTCGGCATTGTTTATGCTATCCACAGCATTCTTTCTTATATTTTTTTTAATATCTTCAGAAAGAGATGAAAAACCTAGTAATAAATATGCATGTTCAATATGTGTATGATGGTAAAAATGAGTATAACAGCAATTCTTTTCGCACCCAGTGCATTCAAATCCATAATACGCTGATGCAGATAAATAAGCATCATCCATGTTTTGATACAGAAGCTGGAGTTTTTCTAAAAAAGGCTCAGTTATTTCGGATGGATAGTGAACAACCATGATTAAACCAAAGGAGTTGGATAAAATACCTGACTATAGAGTGTTAATGCGTAGCGATCAGTCATACTAGCAATGAAATCACAAACTATGCGGTCTTTGGACTGATGCAAATATTCAGGATTCCTAATTTCTAAACGACCAAATTGAGTAATAAGTTCATTTTCATTATTGAGAAAATAATTGTATAATTCGATTAATAATCTTTTTGCTTTTAAAAATTCTCTATGTACTGGATACGACCGATACACATTGTCATATAAAAATTGTCTTAGTAGATACATGGCTTCAATAATGGGTTCACTTAAAGATAAACTAATCGTTGTGCACGATACAGTTGATGAATAAATCAGGTCTTTTATCATAATGTTTGCACGTTCAGAATGAGTTCTACCAAGAACATCTAAACACATACGTGGAACTTGATCCATACAAATCACTCTGCTTCGAATCGCATCATCCAGATCATGATTAAGATAAGCCATAATATCAGCAATCCGAACCACTTGCCCTTCAATGGTACATGCTGTTTCATGTGGATATTTTGGTATAATATTTCCAAACCCCTTTGAATGCTTTAAAATCCCATCGCGAACTTCGTAGGTTAGGTTGAGTCCATTTGCATTGTTGTCAAGGACGTCAACCATGCGGAGACTTTGTTCATTATGACAAAATGCTGGAGAAAACACCTCCTGCAATGCAGTTTCACCACTATGACCAAAAGGGGTATGACCTAAATCATGACCTAGCGCGATAGCTTCAGCTAAATCTTCATTTAAGGTCAACCCCCTTGCAATGGTTCGAGCAATTTCTGCCACTTCTAATGTATGAGTCAAGCGTGTCCGATAGTGATCACCTGAAGGAGACAAGAATACCTGAGTTTTATGTTTTAATCGTCTAAAACCACTTGAATAAATAATCCTGTCTCTATCGACTTGAAACGATGTACGAATGGGGCAGGGTACTTCTTCACGTTGACGTCCACGAGTAGTTGAACTCAGGCATGCAAAAGGTGATAAAAATTGTTTTTCACGCGATTCATATTGTTCTCGGCAAATCATTCTTGATTTTCAGTTTTCAGTTTTTAGTTTTAGAAATAAAATATATTCAATGATTCTATAAAATGATCATGTTTTAACCAATTCATCTGGAATATCTGCATTGGTATAGACTTTTTGAACATCATCACAGTCTTCAAGCTTTTCCATCAATTTATACATTTGTTCAGCGTCTTTACCTGATAAAAAAGTTGTCGTTTTGGGCAACATCGTTACTTCTGATGAAGCACACTGAATTGTTGCTTTTTCAATTCCTGTTTTGACTTGATCTAAGTCTTCTGGTGCAGTGATAATTTCATAATGATCATTTTCTTCTCTTACATCTTCAGCACCGGCTTCAATGGCGGCTTCCATGACTACATTTTCATCTATTGATTTGTTTTGGGTCAGAATAATACCTTTTTTAGAAAACATCCATGCAACGCATCCGGTAGATCCAAGATTGCCTCCATGTTTACTAAAAATATGACGAATATCTGCTACCGCGCGATTTTTATTATCTGTTAGAGAATCAACCAACACGGCAGCACCACCCGGCCCATAGCCTTCATAAGTGATTTCTTCATATACCATTCCTTCAAGTTCCCCCGTACCTTTTTTAATGGCACGTTCAAGGTTATCTTTTGGCATATTTTCACTTTTAGCTGCTTGTATGGCCAGACGTAATCTTGGATTGGTCTGAGGGTCCCCCCCGCCCATACGAGCGGCTACTGTAATTTCTTTAATGAGTTTGGTAAAAACTTTTCCTTTTCTTGCATCATTTGCACCTTTTTTATGCTTAATTGATGACCACTTGCTATGCCCGGACATCGTATCCTCCTATTTTTTATCTATTCCTATCAAATAGATTTCCACACTTTGTTTTCTTGAACTTTTGGGTTTAAAAATTTTCACTTGACGATACTGTTCTTTAATTTTTTCTGAAAAAGATTTGAATTCTGATCCTTGAAAAATTTTACAGACAAACGATCCACTTTTTTTTAAACACTGACTTGCAACATCAAATGCAATTTCACAAAGTGAAAAAGACCTTGCAGCATCAAGATGTCGGACTCCAGAAGTTGAAGGCGCCATATCACTCATAACCACATCAAATGAATTTTGATAAGTATCAAAGAGTATCTGGCTTAATTCATAGATATCTCCTTGATATAATTGAGTATTTGATGGATGACGAATGGTAATTGGCTGAACATCAATCCCAAATACCTTTCCCTCGTTACCTACAATCGATGATGCATACATTAACCATGAACCCGGCGCACACCCGATATCCAAAACATGAAATCCCTGTTGAAAAAGCTTAAATTTGTTCTGAATCTCCATTAACTTATATACTGAACGCGCAGGATACCCTTCTTTTTTGGCCTTTTCAGAATAAAAATCACAAAATTTATTGATATTGCTGTTTTTATAATTTTTCATAACTAAAATTCATATACCCCACACGTTTTTAAAGTCAAGTCTGTTCAAATACCCAACGAATTTG
>PDZT01000356.1 GCA_002753105.1 Deltaproteobacteria bacterium YD0425bin50
AACCGCGACCTTTCCGACTCCGAAGTTCAACAAATTTACAATCAAGAAAAGCCAAACTTAACCTCAGGCCTCGTAGCCTATTACCCGTTCAATGGCAATGCCAATGATGCAAGCGGGAATGCGAATAATGGTACGGTTAGTGGGGCGACACTGACGGTGGATAGGAATGGGAATGCGAATAGTGCGTATAGTTTTAGTGGCTATCCCAATTATATATCACTACCTAATCTTCCTATTTCAGGTTCAACACCTAGAACAATCTCCACATGGGGATATTTTACTAACGGAAGTTATCAAAATCAAG
Source organism: Deltaproteobacteria bacterium YD0425bin50 (assembly GCA_002753105.1). Lineage (GTDB taxonomy): Bacteria > Desulfobacterota > Desulfobacteria > Desulfobacterales > YD0425bin50 > YD0425bin50. The sequence continues at coordinate 305 of PDZT01000356.1, forward strand.
TGTTGTTTATATCTGGTCGAACTAATATTGAAGAAGGATTTGCTATCGTATTTAATGCTAACAAGCAAAACGATATAAGGATATATTTTAACAACAACGATTATTCTAAAGTTTCTGTAGTAAATATCAATAAATGGCATCATATTGTAGCAATTTACTATGGAGGAACCCTTAGTCAATCCACTGTCCAATTATACATTGATGGAATTAAACAAGAACTTCAAAAAGACGGTGGAGGTACAGGAAGCGCTAATACATATAATGGAAACTATAGATTAGGTGGGGGTGAGACATCCAATCAATTATATGGACTCATAGATGATGTCCGAGTCTACAACCGCGCCCTATCCGAATCCGAAATCCAGCAACTCTACACCGAATCCACAACGTCAACAACCCTAACCATCTCCGGCAAAGTCACAGACGCAAACGGCAACGGCATTTCTGGTGAAACCGTAACGATGTCAGGCGATGCGACTGATTCCAAAACAACCGATGCCAGCGGCAACTATAGTTTTTCAGGATTAAATCCGGGATATTACAAAATTTATCCACCAGAAGACGGCACATATTATTCGTATTACATTAATGACAACACCAAAGTTCTACACTGCCATCGGTATGTAGAAATCGTAAATGGATCACAAAGCGTTACTGAAGTGAATTTCACCAAAAACATATCTTTGCCTTTTGTGAAACTCCTTTTCCCACGAAGCGGGGACAAACTTTCGGGTGATTTTGGCATTTTTGGCACAGCATTCAGGCAATTTGATTGCACTACCTGTGCATCCATTGATGCATTACAGATTCTCATCAATGGTTCGCCCATGTTTTATGGAACATTGCTTGGCAGTTCCAGTGACCGGTTTGCATTGTCTCAGGTAATTTGGCGGGACAGCAGTAATACACCTGTCAGCATCAAATGGGAAGATTTTCTCACAGCGGGGCAATATGTCACGTTTCAGGTAGCCGCTCGAAATACAAATGGGGTGTGGGGTTACAGCGAAAAAATTTCTATTGCCGGAGCAAGCACAACCTCAACGGTTTCCATTGTCAAACAGGATTTTGATTCGCCACTAGTTCCTTCGAGTACGCCGAGAACCTTGAGTTATGAAACATCCACTACGGTGACCAATCCCCGCTGGTACACGTTTAAAATGGATTACCCAGATGACCCAACAACACGCTTGGAATATGATTCTCGGGAATCCACAGAAACAACGCTGAATAATCAAATATATTCCATTGAAGATGTGTATCCGGTTTGTATTGCGGCAGTTGATGCCAGCGGCAATACACTCGTGGATATTGAAAACATTGTAACGTATAAACCCGCTCGGTTTGGGCATCCTGAAGCCAATGGCTCAGGCAGTCGAATGGCCGCATATGGAGCCAATGTAGTCAGCGGCAATTTTTATTACCAGACCGAAGATTTTTCATTAGAAGGCGTGGGCTTACCGGTTTCGTTTGCACGTCGTTATAATTCGCTTGGCTCTGGAGAATATTCGATTTTTGGTTACGGCGGATGGAATCACAGTTATCATTATGGTATCTTTTTGGATAAAGCAGGCAGACGGCTGTATTTGGTGATGCCAGACGGCCATTGGGAACGGTTTGCATATGTTGACGGAACATGGCAGACGATGGTTCCGGGTGCGTTCTGGGTCGTTCAGGAAAATAGCCAAAGCCAGACGTTCAGCGCATGGGATAAACAAAATGTTCGCTATGACTTTACACGCGTCAAAGACAACTGGTGGTATGTATCCACCATAACAGATTCGAATGGGAATACGTTAAGTTTTACCTATTCCAGTGATAAACTGACACATATCAACGACACCCGAAACCGAACCATTACGTTTAACTACGAAGGCGGTGCTTATGTGAGAAGCATTACAGATGGCACAGGAAGAAGCGTATTCTATGATTATGATATAAATGGCAGATTATCCACATTTAGAGATCGAATCGGAAATGTTTGGGATTATGGGTACTCGGATTTTTCAGGAAAAACTCTACTGGCAACCATAGAAGACCCTATGAACAATGTCATTTTAACAAATACGTTTAACTCTAGTGGCAAAATTATCACACAAAAAGACGGGTTAAATAATACATGGACTATTGATTATACGTCAGATACGCTGACTACAGTAACCAATCCTTTAGGGGTAAAAAATCCTTTGGAACATAGCATCAAATATACGATTGATGCAAATAAGCGTATGGTTACGTATATTGAAGATCCTCTGGCCAATAAGCAATCGGTGGCGTATAAAAGCAATGTTACTGCTTCTGCTATTCAGGAAATGTCACTTCCGGAAACTGAAGTCAGTCCAAAGCTGATCAATTCAGGAAAAGCAGCATCCACATATCAGTATAGCTCAGCTAAAACGGGAAATGTAACAAAAATCACCGATGCACTGGATCGCGAGACCGTGCCTACATGGATTGAAAGCCGCACAAATCAAAACAAAAACTGGATCGATACAGTTCAGCCGCCCGGAGTCACTGGAAAATTTGATTTTGATCAGGATACCAAAGGCAATATCACCAAGCTGACCAATCCGCTGACTCAGCCCACTCAGTTTACTTACACCACCAAAGGTCAGATCAACACGGTTGTGGATGCGTTAACCCGTACCACAACGCATACCTATACCAATAACCAACTGACTCAAACTACGGATGCCAAAGGAAATAATCTTGTTTATACATATGATGAGACCGGAAGAGTCAGTAAAGTCAAAGACAAGCGCGGCAATTTCACGTCTTACACGTATAATGACAATGATCAGGTTACTGAGATTAGTGACCCGTTAGGCAATGTAATCCAAAATACCTATGATGCGAGCGGGAATCTGACAATGGTTACAGATAAGCGCGGCAATAAAACGACTTACACGTATAATGCCGCGAATCAGGTTGAAACCGTAAAGCAGACTGTAGGAACAACGACTTATACCACCACGTATCATTATGACGGATTGCAGCGGGTCTGGAAAGTTACCAATGCCCGAAGTTATGACACGCACAGCACGTTTGACAGCGCAGGCAGAGTTACCCACGCGTACAATGCTTTAGAGCAATACATCGAATATACCTATGATGCGAATGGCAATGTAACGAAAACCGTTTACAAAGATGCTGATGGCACCGTATTGAAAACCGTGTCCAATACGTATGACCTGTTAGATAGAGTTACTGCGGTTCAGGTAACGCTTGGCACGTCAAGCCTGACCACATCTTACACGTATAACAGCAAAGGATTGGTTGAAACCATGACCAATCCGAATAACCAAATCACCACTTACGGTTATGATGATATGGGTAAGCTAACCTCGGTAACTGATTCAAACTTAAAAATCACCAAAGCAGAATATGATTCGGTAGGCAATCTCAAAAAAGTCATCGATCCATTAGGCAATAAAACTGAGTATGAATATGATTCATTGAATCGCCTGATTCTTAAAAAAGATCATGAAAATAATATCTGGGAATTTGATTATGATGAAAATGATAATCTGATTTCATACAAAGACCCGAAAAATCAAATCACAACTTACACGTATGATAAGCTAAACCGTAAGACAGAAATCAGATATCCAGACGGCTCAACGGTTGCATTCACTTATGATGCCAACGGAAATCTTACGAGTATGACGGATGCACACGGCTTAACTACGCAGACGTATGATGAATTGAACCGCCTGATTTCCCGAACGGACTGCTATGGCAAGACCGTCAGTTATACGTATGATCAGGTGAGCAATATCGCCAGTATTGTTTATCCCAACAACAAAACCGTGAGCTATACGTATGACAAAGCAGACCGGATGCAGAGTGTAAGCGATTGGCTGAATCATTCCACAAATTATAGCTACAATGCGTTGAGCCAGATCGTTTCGGTGTTACATGGCAATAATACCCGTGTAGATATTGGCTATGATTCTGCAGGCCGTTTAACGAATTATA
>PDZT01000357.1 GCA_002753105.1 Deltaproteobacteria bacterium YD0425bin50
TATCCCTAGATAATTCCATCCTGTTGCAAGGTTTGGATTATCTTGTAATACCTTTCTGTAAATCGACTCTGCTGCGGAAATATTACCAGCTTGATGGATTTCCCAGCCGCGTCTTAATTCCTGAAGGGGTTCAGGAATAGTAGGTTCTTCAGTTATCATGGTGATGGTTTCCCATAATATGTTGGGTTACCAATGGCTAAATCTTCAAATCGGGTAAACGCATTTAAAAAAGCTAAATTCACCACCCCAATTGGCCCATTACGGTTTTTTGCAATAATGATTTCAGCTTTGCCTTTATTGGGGTTATTAGGGTCTTTATTATAGACTTCATCCCGATAAATAAAAGCAACAACGTCAGCATCCTGCTCTAAAGCACCAGATTCACGTAAATCTGCAAGTACAGGATGTTTATCAGCTCGTTGTTCAAGCATCCTGTTTAACTGAGATAAAGCAATCACAGGGACATTCAGTTCTTTAGCGATGCTTTTTAATGTTCTGGAAATATCAGCGATTTCTAAATCCCGGCGTTCTGACTGAATTGAGGGTTTCATGAGTTGGAGATAATCAATAATAATCAGGCCAAGTCCTTTATCCAAAGCCAAACGGCGTGCTTTTGAACGGATATCAATCGTTGTTATATCACTTGAATCATCAATAAAAAATAATGATTTTGATAAAATACCTACATGTTGTGTTAGTTTTATCCAATCTTCGTTATTAAACTTCCCCTGTTTACATTGAATCGAATCGACACTTGCTTCTGAGGTAAGTACACGCATGGAGAGTTGTTCTTTGGACATTTCCAATGAAAAGATCAGGACTGGGATACGGGCATCTAAAGCCACATTACGGGCAATATTTAATGCAAAAGCGGTTTTTCCCATACTTGGGCGTGCGGCAAGAATAATTAAATCTGACTTTTGAAGTCCGGAAAGCAGTTTGTCTAACTGGCTAAAACCTGTTGGAATTCCAGTAAATAAATCTGGACTCGCTTGACGCTGTTCAAGTATATCAATACTCTGTTCTAGTAATTGGCTTAACGCAAAAAAGGATGGTTTGATTTTGTCTTCTGCAATTTCAAAAATAGTTTTTTCTGAGAAATTAACCACTTCTTCGACGTTTGCATTTTCTTCAAAAGCATATTCAATCATTTTTGAAGATTGCTGAATCAATCGTCTTAAAATAGATTTATTCTTAATAATTTTTGCATACGACTGAGCATTTGAAGGTACTGGAGAGAGATCGATAATTTTGGCAAGATATAAAGCGCCGCCTATGGATTCAAGCTTTTCTTGAGATTTAAGTATTTCTGCTAATGTAACGAGATCAATAGGCTCATTTTTTGTAAAAAGTAATTTAATTCCATCAAAAATGATCTGATGCGCCGGGCTATAAAAATCATGGGAATCAATGAGATCAAGAAGATCATATAATGTAGAATTATCAATTAGAATTGCACTGATAATCGCGGCTTCAGCTTCTGTATTATTAGGTAGTATTTTTTTAAAATGAGACTCTATTACTTTGTTTTCGACTTTGTTTTTTTTTTCTTTCATAATGTGATTATTCTTACAACGAATGACAGAAACAATCTACGGGCGTTTTATGATGTGCCCATAGATTGTTATGTTGATTATTCTGAAATGACATTCAAATTAATTTCGGGTTCTACGCCTTTGTAAATTCGAATGGGTACTTTATAGGTTCCAAGCTCTTTAATTGGAGTTTTGAGTAAAATCATTCTTCTCTCAACTTCAATATTTTGTTTAGCTAATGCTTCGACAACATCATGTGTTGTAACTGAGCCGTAAAGTTTCTTTTCGTCAGTAGCTTTTACTAAAATTGAGCATTCGAGGTTATCAATTCGTTTAGCCAGTTCTTCTGCCTGTTGTTTTTCTTTTGCAATTTGCAAATCAACTTTTAATTTTGATTGTGCAATTCGTTTGCGGTTTTGTGGCGTAGCCTCAAGCGCTTTCCCTTGAGGTAATAGATAATTTCTACCATAGCCATCCGCAACTTTTACTTCACTGCCAATGATACCAAGTGTATCGATGGTTTCTTTTAATATAACTTTCATAATAAACCTTTATAGTTAAACATGGTTATTCATCGATGTCTGCATCTTCATGATAAGAAGATGCAAATTTTCTAAAATTAAACCAGATATCAAAAAGACCAATTCCAATGACCATAAATAACATCCATTGCTGAATAGCAATAATCGTATAGCAAAAGGCTTTGATCGAATTTGGCAATTTATATTTATTTAAAATAAAAGAAACAATTGCCATGCCTTGGAAAAAAAATAGGGTCATTAAAATGATCAACACATTTAAAAAAAACAGTTTAATTGATACATTAGGAATAACAAGCAATACAATACCAGAAACAATAACTCCCCACACTAGGTTATCAGGTGCTTTCCATTGGTTAGATAGGCCAAGATGGGTTAGCATGAGATTCCATTTTTTTAATAATGGAATTGCCATGATTAAATTCAGCCAACTTGTAACCAACACACCAGAAATCAACAGTCCCGGTAAAATGCGGATTAAAACATATGCAATTTCATCCAATGAATTCGATAAAACTTGAACATGTTCAGGTGAAACACCGATTTCTTTATACAATGAAAGTGTATTTACTAAATTCTGCTTAATATAATTTGAAATTATTGTATATAAACCTGGTTCCTGACCCAATCCATATATTAACAAAAGCAGGCTTATTAGCGACAATACAACAATACCACATGTGTATAAGATCATCTTTTCAATCGACATTTTTCTTTCAATACACTCACTTAATATCCATCCGATGAGCAGAAATCCTCCGAAAAAAAGAAAATCTGGAGTTATATCCCTGAGAAACATTAAAATAGCACCAAGAGTACCACAGACTATTTTAATGCCATTGGCCTTGCCATATTTTAAACGATAAATTAATATTGGCAAAGGTAAAAAAAGTGCACATACAAATCCGATAATGGGGAAATATAGTGAAAATAAAAAGATGATGACCGTACACGCAATGCCTTGGATAACAATTTTCATCTTTTGTTCTTGAACGGTATCGATCATCCTGTATTGCTCCTTATATAGCGATATTGCCGAGATGAATTATGAATAATCAAATGTCCCGACAAACGGTAACAATGCAATGGTTCTTGCTCTCTTTATCGCTGTGGTCAAGACACGCTGATGCTTTGAGCATGTCCCTGTGATTCTTCTTGGAATAACTTTTCCGCGTTCTGTAATAAAAAATCTTAATGATTTGGTATCCTTATAATTGATAACGATAGATGAATCTGCGCAAAACCGACAAACTTTTCGTCGATGGTATATACGTTTTTTTTTCTTTTTATCATTGGCATTTTTATTTTGTTGGTTGTTCATGAATTATTCCTCATCATCGCTTTGGGGTTCATATTTAGATAAATCATCTTTATTATCAGTTAATGGTGTATCATTATTTTCTTTTTCTAATTGACTTGAATCTTGAGCAGATTGCGCTTTACTTTCCATTTCTTCTTTTATTTTCATTAGATTTGCATTCTGTTGTAAAACAATGGTCATAAATTTTAATATCTTATCATCTAACCTTAAAATGCGTTCAAATTCTGAAATGAATGTTGGATTACCACAATAATCGATACGCACATAATATCCACGTTGCTTTTTTTTGACTTCATAGGCCATCTTTTTAAGACCCCATTCTTCAAATTCAATGATTGTACCGTTATGCTTGGGTATTAATTCTTGAATTTTTTTAAATAATTGATCCCGGTCTAGTTGTGCTAAATCCGGATCTACAATAAACGTAGTTTCATACCTTCTCATCATAAAATATACCTCCTTTTGGATGTTAAGCCCTGAATAAATGTATTCAGAGCAAGGATCATGTTACCTTGTGCGTTCCTATCTTATCTTTATTCTTGTGTCAAGTCTGACAAGTAACTTCAGCGATTCTAATTTTGAATTTTGATTAAAGATTTCGTCAATTTAAAAAAAATTATACGATGGACAGGAAAATACATAGAAATTGATACCCCCGGCGGGAATCGAACCTGCGGCTCAAGGATTAGGAATCCTTTGCTCTTTCCACTGAGCTACGGGGGCTGATATGCGGATTATTCGATATATAATGTTTGACCAGGATATATTCTACTATGTTTACTTAACTGATTTAGATCAAGAAACCGGTCTAAAGACATATTATGCTGCATTGCTATACTACGAAGGT
>PDZT01000050.1 GCA_002753105.1 Deltaproteobacteria bacterium YD0425bin50
CCGCCGCCTGCGCCAGTAAATCTAGCTCCGCAATGCTGTTCCCGTGCTGTTTTGGTAAGCTCTGTTCCTGTGGTATTCAAAACTTCAGGTGTCATTTTTTTACGAATATTGGTTTCCTGATTCATACACATAATTGCCAACGGAATATCCATGGATTTAATGGCATTCCCGAAATTTTGGGTTAAATTGACAATTTCAAACCATTCCTGACGGTTTTGTCCTGACAGGAATTGTTTTATCCAGCGTGCATTGATATTTTTTGATTCGTGCATAATGCCACAATATGCTACTAAAATATGATCTGAAAAATCAGGAAATTTTGAACTATCCATCAGTGTTTCCGCTATATAGCGATTTTTGGATAATGCGCCTTGCCAATGCCACGCATTTATCCCCCCATATATCGCTGCAAGCTGATCCTGTAAACCACAGAGTACTCCAGCTACACTACTTTCAATTTCAAAAGCGATCTGAATAATTTGATCTTTATTTAATGCCATTTCAAATTCAGGCACAACAAGTTTCATACATGCAGCAACCAATGCACATGCAGCGCTTGATGAACCGCCTAAAGCACTTTTTGGAGGTGATTCTGAATGAATTTCAATATGAACTCCCTCTAACCGGAAATATGTAGCAATCGCAAACATCAGCCCAAGAGATTGATGTGAGATTTGTTGATCAAGAATATATTCCATTTCTGGAAATCCTTTAGATGATATTTTGATGGTGCCCGGAGTATGAGGTTTCAACGAAACATGAGTTCGTAAATCAATAGCCATATTTACCGTACATGGTTTTAAGTAATTTAATGGATAATATAACGTGCTGATATCAAGGGTGCCTCCCATATCAATTCGACAAGGGGCTGATACCGATATGGGCTGTTGTTCGAGTTTTTTTTGAATAAACTTTGACATGAGATTCTTTCTATTGAAAAATATGACCTTGAATTCCTTTCTCTTTCTCTGTGGCTGATACCGATATGGGCTGTTGTTCGAGTTTTTTTGAATAAACTTTGACATGAGATTCTTTCTATTGAAAAATATGACCTTGAATTTATTTTCGATTTTCGATTTTCGATTTTCGATTCATGATTGAATCTTTTTTTAATTCCTGTAATACTTTTAAACTGTTAAATCCTCTAGCCAAATAAAAGGGTACAAACATTTCTAAAAAATCATTTCCTTCTTTAATAGGCTGTTCTGTTAATCGAAGTCGCTCTGTTTTTTCAAGAGGAACCTGAGTCATCCATTGAAGATATTTAAGCGTTCCCTTTGAAAGAAACAGAGAGTTTGATTGATTTAATGAACAATTGTGGCATAGTATTCCGCCTTTTGCAAGATGAAACATAATTTTTGCCTGAGGAATAAGATCAGTAAGTTGTCCGCATTGGCTACATTGAGACAAATTAGGCATAAATCCGGTTTGCTGCATAAACCGCATCTGAAAAATCATATTTAATATGGTTACTGGCTGAGTGTTTTGGTGAGATTTTAAAAGTACATGATATAATAGGTCATATATAATCGGCTGACAAATACCTTCTTCAATCCATAGACGTATCAATTCTGACCAGTAACTCGCATACGCAATTTTGAATATATCTTCTCTAATATTTGAAAAATGCTGATATAATTCTGCTTCTTTTAATACTGGCATTGCCTCTTTTCGTTTACTTCGTGTACATACCATATCTATGACACAAAACAATTCTAAAATACCTAAAAATCGTTTCATGCTTTTTTTGGCATGCTTGGCAATAACTGTAACTTTTCCATAATATTGAGATAAAAACGTCAGGATAACATCGGCATCTCCATAATCAATACGCCGAATCAGTATGGCAGGAGTAGAAAAAAAGGACATATATTAAATACTCATTAGCAATGTTGCAATATGAAAATATACCAGAATACTCAGAACATCCACTGATGTTGTTACAAATGGGCCGGTAGCTACAGCAGGATCGATATGGATTCTCGCAAAAAGCATAGGAACAAGTGACCCTACAACTGCGGCAATTGACATAGAGGCTAACAAGGCAACTCCCACAGAGAAAGAGAAAGGAATTCGAGAAAATTTAACCTGTGCTACAATACTGATCAGAAATCCATATACCGTACCTAAAACTAATCCGATGAACAGTTCTTTTGAAACAACAGACAACAAATCTTTGGGATGAAAACGCCCTGTAGCAAGACCACGAACCACAACGGTTGAAGACTGTGTACCAATATTACCGCCCATACCTGTAATTACAGGAATAAAAGCTGCAAGATAAACAAATTTTGTTAAGCTGGTTCCAAAATGACTAATAATTCCACAGGCAATGATTCCGCCAAGACAACTTGCAAAAAGCCAAGGCAGACGAATTCGAGTACTCCGAAACACGGATTGGGTTTCTACAAATTCTTCACCAGCGCCAGCCATTTTTAAAATATCTTCTGTGGCTTCTTTTCGAATAATATCAAGAATATCATCTACTGTAATAATGCCCATGAGAACATTGTTTTCATCCACAACGGGTACGGCAAGAATATCATACCGGGCAACAATTTTCGCAACTTCTTCCTGATCCATATTGGTTTGAACAGAAAAGATATCTTTGGTCATAAAGTCTTTTAAAGGCGTATTCGGTTTTACGACCACGAGTTGCCTCAAAGAACACACACCAACAAGCCGATGCGTATCATCCACTACGTAGAGATAAAAAGGCATTTCAACATCCACATGTTCATTTTGAAGCGATTCAATCGCTTCTCTTGCAGTGGTATCCTGTTTGAGTGCTATAAAATCTGTTACCATGATACTACCTGCAGTATCCACTTCATAGCGCAACAGGTCTTCGACTTCATTAGAACAGTCGGTTTTCATTTTTTCTAGGATCGCATCTGATTTTTCTTTTGGAAGCCGTGAAAGCAAATCTGCCACATCATCTGTAGCCATGTGTTCCAAAATTTCAACGTCTTCATCTATTGAAAAGGTTTCAACAAAAGATAAAAAACAATCTTCTTTAAATTCAGCAAGCTCTGATAAAAGTATTCCTTTTTGCTCAATATTTTCAATTAGATAAAAAAGTTTACGTTGATGAGGAATAGATAAATATGTAAATACAATCGACAAATCAGCAGCATGTGTCTTATTAACGATTTTGGAAAGATTTACTGTGGCATTTCGCCGAATGAGCCGTTTGACACTTTCAATAAGTATTCGATGTCGTTCTGTTAACATATTGTTTATTATCCATAGTTGGATGAATACGAAATACGATTTCGTTCAGACTCTGTAAGATACTGAAAAATAGTCATTACAGATGTTTTTTAAGTATGAGAGAGTAAGTGCCATTCTGTTTTATTTTTTCAAGTGCCTTTTTGCATATTTCTACCGTATGATCAGATGTTTTTTTAGAAAAAGCCATATATAATCCCTCTCCTGAAATTTCATCCAACATGTAAACTTTTCTTACCGTTTCTTCAGGAACATATCCATTTTTTTTGAGAAAAAAATTCCCAACAAGCTCAGCAGCAAACCACAGATCAATTCTGCCCCCAATCAATTTTTTCATGTTCAGTTCGTAGTTTGAAGCTCTTTCGATATGTTTGATGACTTCAAAACCTTTTCCAATAAGATACAGATCTGCAACATCATCTCTGACCGTTCCGATCATGTATTTTTTAGCCTCATCTAATGTTTGGATTGTTATATCTGTCCGTTTTTTCAAGGCAAATAGATAATTATCTGCTGGCGCTACGACTCCTATCCATTTAAACAAGGTCTCTCTTTCTGATGTTCTGCTGATTGAATAAATGATGGTATTTTCATTTTCCAACGCCATATTATATGCCCGTGGCCATGGGTATAACAAGATATTTACCTCAAATCCAGCTTCTTTCAAAACAGCTCTGACCACTTCCGTACTCACTCCTACGATACTGTCATTCTCTTTGAAATTATATGGTGGATAGTCTTCTGTTACAACATGAATTGTATGACCATACGATACGCTAGTCAAAATGGACATTATCCAGAAAACACACACATATTTTTTCATACTATTCGTCTTTCATTATATTTTATAATATTACATTTATAATGAAGTTATTTAAGCTCGAGGTTGATGATCTGTCCTTGTTTTGCGGGTATCTCATAAGGCTTACCATTAAATATTAAAGAAATACCTTTTGCATTACTGATGAGTAAATTATAGTGATGTGAAGCGATAAACTCCATTTTATCGCCAGCAACCATAGTGTATTTATTGGAATCCTGACCGTCAATACCGATTTTAATCCAACTGTTCTCAATACATTTTACTTCCAATTTTAATTTTGAATTGGTTTCAGTGCTCAATGGTTCAGTAACAGTAGATGGTCGTATATCATTAATCGAAAATACAGATTTTGTTTCTGTTGGGTCTGAACTTGTTTCATTGTTTTGAATGGGTTCTTCTTGTTGTTGTTCCGGTGTCTTGACGTTTTCTTTGTTCATCAAGACTGATTGATAATAAAAAAACACTACGATGCCAATAAATATCGCTACAATGATAAAAAGAGATCCAATGCCAAGTAATTTTAGATAATATGCCTTTTGAGAAACTACAGGTTTTTGCTGTTCTTTATAATTTTTTACAGCGATAAGATATTGGTTAAGCACAGTTTCCGGATCCACATCTACAATTTCAGCATAGGCTTTTAAAAAACCTTTGGTAAATATAGATTCTGGAAGATGAGCAATATCTTCTTCTTCAATATAATTTAACATATGTGTTCCGATTCGGGTTTCTGCGGATATCTGTTCGAGAGTCATACTCTTTTGTAAGCGAACGGATTTGAGATAACTGCCAAATGTCATACCTTCATTTTTTGTGATCATCGTCTTTTCTACCTTACGATAAAAATTAGTACACTATGTCAAATAATTACTGAGTAATTTTTATATGAGCCTGTTTTCTAAGATTTCCTATCCATTCTTGAAATTTGCCATTAAGCTGTTCTTCGTATAATTTTTCCGATATTTCTGAATAAACCATGTCTAAGGTTTTATCTTTTTCTTGTTCAATAGCCTCAATACGAACAATTTGATAGCCCTGATCTGTGTTTACAATATCTGTATAGTCACCTTGTTTTAAACCTTCTAATGCTTTTTGGAGTTCTTTTGAAAGCTGTCCTGCGTTAAACCATCCAAGATCACCGCCATCCTTAGCATTGTTTGATTCAGAAAAACGCTTGGCTATTTCCGCAAAGTCTTCACCTTGCTTTAGCATACCCTTAATGTGTTCCATACGCTTATACACATCATGCTGTCTGCCAAGTTCATCAACGAATAAAGTTATATTTTGCAAATGATACTTTAATTTACCTGTAAATTCTGCTTTATGAGCGTCATAATATGCTTTAACTTCATCTGAGGTTACAACGATTTTGGATTTCACTTCATAATTCAATAACTTGGGTCGTAAAATTTGATCACGCATATTATTACGGAATTCATTATATGTCATTCCCTGACGGGAAATAACCTCTTTTAAAGTTTCATCTGTAAACATATTGCGCTCTTTGATACGTTCAATATGTTCATCTATTTCGGAATCTGTTACAGTTATATTTAACCGTTTAATCTCCTGATCTGTTAAAAGCTGATCAATCAGACTATTCAAGACTTCTTCTCTGGTTTTAAAAAGTAATTCACTATATTTTTCATCCGACAGTTTTTGCTCGCGGATGCGTTGTTCATAAGGAAGTATTGCCGTATTTAATTCAAGCAGTGTTATGATATCATCATTCACAACAGCTACAATTCGTTCTACGACTTCACAACTGCCGTTGCTATACAAAAAAATACACCCCATAAAAAAACATCCGATGAATATAATGATGGGCTTGATGGTATGCTTAGACCATTGCATTTGAATGCCCCTTTTAGCATAGTTGGATTAAGAATAATGATTGCATAAACCTATAAAAGGGCTATCAGGTAACATATAGAAAAATTTCTTTCAATAGGTTTTTTGTAAATGCATAAATGCAATACGTGTGTCAAAAATTATTCCCACCAAAGATTTTTAAGATCAATATCAATCTCCTGAAACGGTTCCCCTTTAACTTTATCATCTTCTGCATAAATTGATAGAACCGTCCATTGATTGTGAATAAGTTTAAAAATTTCTAAAATTTTTTCTATTGGGTCTATTAACCAAAGATGACCTACTTGAAATTGAGCATATATAGGCATTTTCCTTGCTCTATCCGTTTTTTCAGTACTGGGTGATAAGACTTCACAAATCCAATCGGGGGGCACAGAAATATAATTTGTAGATGGCGGCTGTGGTAACTTTTCTTTTTTCCAACCTGCTAAATCAGGGACAAATATATCCTGACCCAATTTTATTTCTGGCTCATCTAAAATTATCCAACCTCCGGGGCCTCCGCGACCCAATTTATAAGGCGGTCCAATTTCTATCGTTAAATTTGATAATGTCCCAGCATGTTTTGGTGATGGTCTGGGCATAACAATCAATTCGCCATTAATAATCTGTCCTATCATATTCTCTGGAATGTTATATAAATCATCGTACTCAGCATTTATTTTGACTGTCTGTAACATAATTTCTCCGTTCAGATTGATGTCGCGGCAACTCCTTGCTATTTTCATCCGTTACCATTGGATGTTCAATATACATTGTTTGTAAAAAATTCAACTAGGTAATATTGATTTATGGTTATGCTCTGTGTATAACTATCCAAAAAAAGAAAAAAGATAATGTACTAATCGATAGTTAATTTAATGGAGACTTTGTATTACGTAACATGAAAATTCAACCCAACAGGCAGGTATCCAACTTCAATTTCAATTATCCTGAAGAATTACCCATTATTGCAAAAAAACAAGACATTATTTCTGCAATTAAAACGAAGCAGGTTATTATTATTTCAGGGGAAACCGGTTCAGGAAAAACCACTCAGCTTCCCAAATTTTGTCTTGAAGCAGGTCGAGGTCTTTTCAAAAGAATCGGATGTACACAACCCAGACGCATTGCAGCGATTACCATTTCTGAACGTATTGCAAACGAAATGCAGGAACCATTAGGCAAAACCGTTGGTTATAAAATTCGTTTTCAGGATAAACTCAATAAAGATACCCCCATTAAAATCATGACTGATGGGATATTGCTTGCCGAAGCCCAACGTGACCCTCACCTGCATGAATACGATACACTCATTATTGATGAAGCCCATGAGCGGAGTTTAAATATCGATTTCATTTTGGGGCATCTCCGAAATCTGATCAAACGCCGTAAATCGCTCAAGGTCATTATCACGTCGGCAACACTGGATACAGAAAAGTTTTCAACAGCGTTCAATAACGCGCCCGTGATTGAAGTTTCAGGCCGTACCTTTCCAGTTGAATTAGACTATGTTACGCCTGAAATGCTTTCCGAAAATGATGAGGAAATGACTCATGTTGACATGGCTGATGCTGTGGTGAATCAACTCCTCACTAAGCATGTACGCGGGGATATGCTGATATTTATGCCTTCGGAACAGGATATTCTTGAGACCTGTGAACTGATTGAATCCAAAAACTATTACAATATCCAAGTTTATCCCTTGTATGCAAGGATGTCTGCTCAGGATCAAGTCAAAATTTTTTTAAAAACAACTCATCAAAAAATTATTGTGGCCACCAATATTGCTGAAACATCGATCACGATTCCGAATATTCAAATTGTTATTGATTCGGGTTTAGCACGGCTATCATATTATTCTCCACGAACCAAAACAACTTCGTTACCTGTTCAATGGATATCCAAAAGCAGTGCGGATCAGCGTAAAGGCAGAGCTGGCAGAGTGTCAAATGGCATTTGTATCCGCTTGTATGATGAACGCTTGTATGAATCATTTAAAGACTACACTCCCCCTGAAATTACCAGAGCGAATCTTGCTGAGGTTATTTTACGCATGGTGTCTTTGCGTTTAGGAAATATTGAGCAATTTCCATTTATTGATCGTCCATCAACCAAAAGCATTCAGGATGGCTTTGAAACGTTGGTATTATTAAATGCTATTGAAAAAAATAATTCTAAAAACACCCATGAGACTTATCAACTCACACGAATTGGCAGACTCATGGCAAAACTTCCCATTGATCCAAGATTATCCAAAATATTAATTGAAGCGAGCTATCTTGGCTGCCTTAATCAAGCCGTTGTGATTGCATCAGCATTGTGTATCTCAGACCCAAGAGAATACCCAGTTGAAAAAATTGAATTAGCCAAACAAGCCCATGCCCAATTTAGTGATCCCAATTCAGATTTTTTAACCTTATATAATATTTGGCACGCATACATTACTCATAAAACAACTCAAAAAAGTAAATCCAAAGTCAAACAATTTTGCAAACAGCATTTTCTCTCAATCAAACGAATGCGGGAAATGGAAGATATTCACCAACAGCTATGCACTATTCTTGATGAGGCAAACTTAATGCCCGAATCATCTGATGTATTATCGTTGAATACGACGGATCACTCAATAAACAGTCTTCACTATCAAGCCATACACAAAGCCATAGTTTCAGGTCATTTGCCTAATATTGCCTTTAAAAAGGAAAAAAATATATATCTTGGTACCCGATCACGCGAAATCATGATTTTTCCGGGTTCTGGTTTGTTTAATAAAGCGAATCAATGGATTGTTGCTGCGGAAATTATTGAAACGAATCGAATTTATGCAAGGATTGTTGCGAATATTAATAGTGACTGGTTAGAAAAAATCGCTAAAAATCAGTGTCAGTCAACGTACTTTAATCCATACTGGGATCGAAAACGAGGCCAAGTCATCGCCTATGAACAAGTATCGCTGTTTGGCTTAATCATAATCCCAGAACGAAAGGTGTCTTATGCCCGAATTAATCCTGAAACCGCTTCAGAAATTTTCATTCACCAAGCACTCATCAAAGCGGATATGGATACCCCGTTTGCGTTTTTAACTCATAATCAGGAAATCATTAAAACAGTAAAAGACTATGAAAATCGGTTGCGAAGACGCGATATTCTGGTTCATGAAAACTACCTGCTTGAATTTTACCAAAAACATCTTTCTGGAATTTATGATATTCATGGTCTTAAACACAAAATTCATCAATCCGGGACAGATGAATTTTTAAGATTAACATTAGATGAAGTCATGAATTTCTCAATTGAATCAGATGTTACTGGGTTATTTCCCACATCAATTTCCTTAGGTGCATATCAGCTTTCATGTGAATATGCGTTTCAACCCGGTCAGCCTGAAGATGGCGTAACTGTAAAAATTCCTGCCAGTTATCTTGGGAATTTTCCTTTTGAATCCATTGATTGGACAATTCCCGGATGGTATCGTGAAATGATCACTTTACTTTTAAAAGGCTTACCCAAAACATTTCGAAAACAACTTGCGCCATTAGCTGAAACTACAGAACGTATTCTTAAGGAAATGCCAAAACAACAAACATTACTGATGTCTTCTCTTGGAAAATTTATTTATGAACGGTTTGGTATTCATATACCATCAGAAAGCTGGTCAACGAATACACTCCCCGAATATTTAAAAATGAGATATCTGATTGTAGATAATGAAGGGAAAACTCTATACTCAGGCCGAGACCCTGAAATTTTGAATCATAAACTTATTCAACCCAAAGAGTCAGATACTGAACAGGATACCTTTATAAAACACTATGAACGATCAGGTATTACCACATGGGATTTTGATGATCTTCCAGATCAACTTCAATTTAAACAACAGTTCTTTTTCCCAACGATACAGCCAGAACATGATGAACTTTGTTTGCGATTGTTGACAAATCAACAACAGGCGATGGAGATACATGCTCAAGGCATTGCCCGATTATATCAGCTATATCTTGCGAAAGACCTTAAACATATCCAACGGCTTTTAAAACTCTCTCCTTCGTCAAGAAAATTAGCAAGATATGTTGATGATCCAGATGTTTTTGAAAAAAAGATAGTTGAATACCTGATTCAAATGCTTTTCAAAAAAAACATACGCACTCATGATATGTTTGTTGCTCATGCTGAAGCCATGCAACCCCTACTAACACATCATGCACAATTGCTGTTGGCACATATTGAAAAGATTCTTGAAGCCAATGAAGAAGCCCGCTCAACCATTTATTCTTTTGAACTTAAACAACGTACTCAGCCGATATTTCTTGAGTTCTGTTCAATGCTCAGACAAGAACTTGACCGACTTTTACCTCGCGATTTTTTAAAATGCTATCAACTATATCAATTATCGCATATTCCACGCTACTTAAATGCCATTACTATTCGTGCAAAACGCGGCTTTGTGAGTATAGAAAAAGATGAAAAAAAATGGCAAAAAGTTAAACCCTTCATAGAACAATACGAGGGACTTTTAAAAATATCCTCATGTTCTTATGAAAAACAAAAAAAAATCGATGAATTTTTTGCCATGATAGAAGAATATAAGGTATCCGTATTTGCGCAGGAATTAAAAACACCGTTTCCAATATCTGATGCACGGTTACGAGAAGCTCTTTTGGAGATTGAACGACTGTATTAAGATATAAGATATTACACTAAAAAAAATGCTTGTTCCTGCCAAAAAGGCAGGGACAAGCAAACAATTAACGACTATGCATCCTTACGCTTCATATTTAAAAGAAAGCTTTATTCTTGCACGATATGCAACGACCTTACCATCCTCGATTTTTACATCCAATTGAGGAACTTCAGCAACCCTTAAATCTCTTAACGATTTACCTGCAGATTCAACAGCAGTTTTTACTGCTTCTTCCCATGACGTTTTGCTTGTAGCCACCAATTCAATAATCTTGTAAACGCTTTCTGACATGTTATCCTCCTGCTTGTATTGATGATTAACCACATACTTTTCTATCTGCCTGCCAAATAGAAAAGCACCCCAACAACATACTCTATTTTAATCATCTACGTTTGTAATTTAGACATCCAATGCCATTGTTCCACCGGGATTCATGATATTGTTCGGATCAAAATGGTGTTTTAAAGCACGCAAAACATCCATTTGTTCTTTGCCTAAATGAGACTCCATCCAAGGTGCAATCATTTTACCTACACCATGATGGTGGCTTAATGAACCACCATGTTTGGCGATATGCTCAATAATTCCATTTTGGAAGTCCTTATACATTTTGATATCATTCAGTTTTGCAATAAAAATAAAATACAGATTGGTGCCTTGAGGATAGAAGTGAGAAGCATGCGTCATACAGATCGTTTTTGGACGGCTTTTGACAAACTGCCTGACGGCCTGATGGAGCTTTGGAAGCACATCCCATGTTACGCCAGTTTCTAATGTATCAATCATAATTCCATAATCTTGCAAATCTTCTCGCATATAAGGGTCTGTAAATCGTCCATGCTCCCAATTTTTTACAGGAAAACCCGTTAAATACATTGCATTATATTTACCGCAAATCGTTTTGACTTGATTTTTAACTAGATTGGCATACTCCTGATGACCATCAGCCTGTCCAATAAACAAACATCGAGCCATTGGCTTAAAACCCCGCAAACGCATCATTTGATCAATAACCGTTCCTTCTATTCCATACAATTTTAAGCCAACATCCGTTTCTTCAGGATCAGAAATCCGAAACACCGAAGGCATTCCAAATTCAGCTTGACTGATTTCACGGGCAGCATCCAGCGTATTTTCCCAATTCGGAAATATAAAACTAAATTTTCGGCAATTTTCAGGCATGTATCGGAAAATTTTTAAAGTTGCGCTGACCAATATCCCATAACAGCCTTCGCTCCCTTTCATGATATCATTTACTTTTGGCCCGGTTGCTGTTGCAGGATAATGATGGGTCTTAAATGTTCCAACAGGGGTGACATATTCCTGACTTAAAACAAGATCATAAGCATCACCATAATATGAAGATTGCTGGCCTGATCCTAACGTAACAATCCAGCCGCCTACAGATGAATATTCAAAAGACTGCGGAAAATGTCCACAGGTATATCGCCGTTTAGCCTTAAAAATTTCCGGGGCTTGATTTAGGGCTTTTTCATAATCAGGTCCCATCATGCCGCTTTCTACAGTAATGGTCTGATTAATTTCATTAAATTCAATGACTTTATTCATGTGAGTACTCATGACCAAAGTAATTCCGCCTTTAACAGGCGTTAAGCCTAATGTTACGGATGAGCCTCCGCCATATACATAAATTGGAATTTTTTGTTCATTGCAATAGGCTACACTATCCTGAACGTCTTTTTTATGTCGCGGATGAACAACGACATCTGCTACGGGCCCGGGTTGCTGATTTCTCAACGCCAGAGTTTCTTCCATAGTTTTTCCGCTGGCAAATTTTACTCTTGAATAATCATCAAATTGAACATTTTCATGACCAACAATATTGGCAAACACATCAATTTGGTCTGGTTTGAGTTGTATGGGCTGATTCACCCGAACGGGTTCATTACCCTCTTTTTGTTTCACCTTAAAATCATCATCGGTCATCTGAAAGACGTCCTTCATCATGGCATATAAACGGTGATTCGGATGTTTATATTTATCGGGAGCGCCCCATTTAAAAATTGACCGATACGAGCCTTTTTTTGGGGAATCTTCTGTCCAGTCTGGAAATTTTTTACCACTGCTCATTCTGTTTCTCCTTAAGCCTATCACATTAGGTACGAATAATGATTCGCACCTACATAGATGTTATTATTTTTCAGGATAACCGGTTATGTCTCGAATATCCTGATATAATGATTTTAATGTGACATACATTTTTTTATACACTTTTTTATACAATTCTGAATACAAAGCGACATTGTTTTTATTGGGTATAAATTCTTTATCGTAATGAACCATTTTTTCAACAGCCTGTGAAAAAGAAGAATAAAAGTTCAATCCCACGGATGTTACAATAGCAGCTCCTAAACCAGATGTTTCGTATGTTATTCCTCGAACCAGCGGAAGATTAAAAATATCACTTGTAATTTGACAAATTGCATCACTCTGGGAAGCACCACCAGAAACAGTAACTTTTTTAACCTTACATTTGCCTGATTGTTCTATGCTATGAAGTCCATCTAAAAGCGCATACCCCAGCCCTTCAATAACCGCCCGATATACATGGGCTTTTTTATGCACATCACCAAATCCAATCATCGCACCTTTGGCTTCCGGATGTTTTAATCCGGGGCCCCAATAGGGTTGAACCATCAGTCCCATTGAACCCGGAGGGGATTCATAAAGGAGATCGTTCAATATTTCTTCAACAGGTTTATTCAGATGCTGCGCTTCGATAACCTCTTTATATGCAAATTCATTTTTAAACCACGTAATCATCCAATATCCCCGAAAAATTTCTACTTCCGGATTATAATGTCCGGGGATAGGCGCTGGATAGGGCGGCATAAACCGAATCGGCTCAAAATAATTTTTAGTTGTTGTTTGAACGGTTGCTGTCGTCCCAAAACTTAAACTGGCCATCGATGTATTTAGAACTCCCATACCAATGGTTTCACATCCCTTGTCTGAACCACAAGCAATCACTGGAGTTCCTTCATGAATTCCTGTTTGTTGAGATGCGTCAAAACTGATAACACCAAGTTGTGTACCCGGATTGACAATTTCCGGTAATTTTTTTTTGTCAATTGGAAACAGCAATGACGTGAATTGATATGACGGCGCCCATCGCATCCGCTTATAGTCCATAGGAATATGACCGATCTGGGATGCAACAGAATCTACAAATTGCCCTGTAAGCCGAAAATTTAAAAAGCCTGAGACCTGAACATACTTATGGGTTTTTTTCCAGATTTCAGGCTGATGTTGAATAATCCAATTGCATTTGCCATCGGTTTGCGTTTTTTTTAAGGCTTCTTCCATGCCAACAGCCTTCAACCCCATTTGTAATAGTTTATTGGGTACATACGTCATGTTCGCTTTTCGTTGGTCGAGCCAAGTAATTACGGGTCGAAGCGGCTGGCCAGTTGCGTCTAAATTGACCATGCTGTCTCGCTGGGTTGTAACACCAACACCTCGAATACGATTAAATTCATCCGGGTAATCCCTTTTTAAAGCCTGTGTTGCTTGACAAAGACTTTGCCAGAATATTTCAGGATCCTGTTCAGCCCAACCCGGTTTTGGAGAAACATATGGATCATACTGTATTTGTTTTTTGGCGAACAATGTACCATCTGGATAAAAAAGAAGAGCGCGTAAACTCTGGGTGCCGCAATCAATGGAGAGAACTAATGAATCCATGCCAGTCCCCTTTTACATGGTTTTTTTGACATTACTAATCTGTTCTTTATATGAGCGGAAATTAATCAGACCCATAACATGAATAAGTGAAGTACGCAATTAAAAATCATTTGAGTGTTGTTGAGTATTTCAAAAAAAATCAAATATCCATTCGTTCTTTGACAATTTCTTGATATAAGGTTTTGATCATTTCAATCGCTTCCTGATAATTATATTCATCGATATAAGTTTGGAGGTGGACGAATGTTTCATGTGGAACGTACTCTTTTAATCCTTCAAGATGAGTTGAGATTTCTGTTGGGTCAGAAAGTTCCAACGCATATTCTAACTTTTTCAATATAGAAATGATTATTGTTGGGTCGTGATCTATCACGCGGCGATAAACATAGGGACCGGCAAAATTTTGATTAGTCTCATACGGTTTTAAGATAGTTTCTAATTCAGATTGTGCTTCTTCTAATATAGCGGTCAATGTTACATCAATAGAATTTTGAGAACTTGGGGTATTCGTATTCAAATGCATAACCAGTTTATCTATGGCATTGACTTGAATATCTTTTAAATTCAATTGCATTTTATTAGCAAGCTTTTGAATCTCAACATAATCTCGTTGTATTATAGCAGCCAGTAGTTTTGTGAACACCTCACGGTTTTGCTGAATCACTACACGCCGATGATCATCACGATGAATCTGGTCTGCAATTATTGAATGGCGGGTTATCATGCCCTGATTCATTTCGTGAGCTGTTTGATCTTGTTGACCCATGACTGCTTTAAGACAATCCTGAAGCTGCGTATGTTTTATCGGTTTAATTAAATAGGCTGAAAAACCGATGGACTTAAGTCTTGAAACATCGCCCCGTTGACCTATTGACGATAATATGATCAGGCTTGTATTTGAAATCCGAGGGTTTGCTTTGATAATAGCGCCAAGTGTTTCACCATCCACTTCAGGAAGCTGCATATCAATTAATGCAACAACAAATGGGTCTTGTTCTTTATAAGCAGTTTCTAATAATTCTAATGCCTGTGTCGAATTATCCGCTTCACTTATACGACATTCACAAAATTTGAGCTGTTCTTTAAATACCTGACGATTAATGTCATAGGCATCCACAATAAGTATTCGCGTCCCCTTTAATTCGTTATGTAAAAATAAATTTTGATGTGTATCCGTTGATTTTTGAAGGCTAAGAATAAACCAAAATGTTGATCCTTTATTTTCAATACTCTCGACAAAAATTTGGCCACTCATCATTTCAATCAATTGTTTTGTCATGGCTAAACCCAAGCCAATACCCTCACTTTTTCGGGAATAACCAGCATCAACCTGATAAAATTCAGTAAAAAGTTTCTTTTGTTCAGTTTCAGAAATGCCAATTCCGGTATCACTCACTGCGAATTTTAAAGTTACCTGAGTTTCTGTTTCCTTTTCACAGGCAATCATAATCATCACATGGCCTTTGTGAGTAAATTTTATTGCATTTGACGTCAGTTGAAACAGGATTTGCTTAATTCTGCCCGGGTCACCTTTAACATATTCAGGTACCTGATGATGGATAAGGCATACAAAATCAAGGGCTTTTCGGTATGCGCGGGGAGAAAGCTGATCAATCAAGTCATCGATCATCAATCTTAAATTAAAATCCATTTGTCTTAAATCATAACGGCCATCTCCCATTCGTGAATAGTCAAGAATATCATTGATTAAACACAGTAGGTATTTGGCTGAATGATGAATCGTTTGTGCATACTTTTGTTGATTGGAATCGAGTTTTGTTTCAACAAGCAGGTCTGTCATGCCAATAATACCGTTCATCGGTGTATAAAGTTCATGACTCATGTTTGATAAGAAAAGACTTTTGGCCTCATTTGCTGCCTCTGCTTTTTTGGCCATTTCAGTTGCTTTTTGTGCGGTTTGTTCAAGTTTAATATTGGCTTGCTGAATCTCAATTGTTCGTTCAGCTACCTTTTGTTCCAATTCATATCGAAATGATTGAAGATGCACAACCATGTGATCAAATTCATTTGCCAGTCTGCCTATTTCATCTGTACGTTCTGAATTAAAACGTAACGATAAATCATTGGTCTCCCGAATCGTAACTGTATGTCTGGATAAATGAATCACTGGTGCTATAATGGATCGCTGAAGGAGTATTTGTAAAACAACAATCATAACAATTCCCGCAAAAATAATGCTTGAAAATGCAATCCAAGCAGACTCTCTTCCCTTTTCTTTGATATCACGCGGGATTGTTGCCTGAAATAAAACAACAGGAGAACCTGTAACATCATTTAACTGAGCATATCCATGTAATTGGTTTGGCGTAATGGCTTGGATCAACGAATCTAAGTGATTCTGCTGCATGGTATTGATAACACTGAGTAGTTTAGGTTGCTGTTTTACTTGAGGGAAGGAATACACTGAAAATGAGACTTGAGTTTCCTGATTGAGCCGTTGAATCATCTCCTCACTAACTAATCTTCCCATGATTAACGTTCCTCGAATCGGGCCTTGATGTTCGGTTGTAATAATAGGTCGGGATGCCACCAACATGAGGATATCTTGAAACAATACCAAACCTATTGTTGAATCAGATGTGGTTTCATGGTTTAAAAAATGAGTCTCAATGTAGCTGAAAGATTCAGAAAATGGCTTGATATCCATTTCACTTTCAGATTTTAAATCGACCATCTTTCCCCAGACCAGCTTGTGATCGAGATTATAAAATAAAACGATATTCAGTTGATTTGCAAAAAAGGTCTGTAATGCAAGATTCGCTTCGATATATTTTTCATTTTCATCATAGATAAACTGATATGTATCATCCCATCCAGACCAATCGATGATAAACCCATTTAAGTAATTTAATTCCCGCTGAAATGCAGCCACACATCGTTTGATATCTTTTTGTGCTTCGTTTTTTTCAAGAACAAGATAGCTTGGAAATATGATAGTATAATGAATGAACAAAGCAAATACAGCATATATAATAATAATTGAAACCAAGATGAGTATAACACGTAATTTTAAATGCATTTATTTCATTTCTTTCTTAAACTTAGGAATGAGAACTAAATAAGCTTCCCATTTCGTTCATCATTTTTTTGACCACGAAAACCACGAAATACACGAAATACACAAAGCATTTTTCGTGCTTTTCGTGTATTTCGTGGTTAAAAAAATGAGCAACTTATTTAGTTTCCGTTCCTTATCGCTTTTCTTTAATATTCGTATTGGAAAACTGCAACGCATACAACTTCGCATATTCACCATGTTGGGTTAATAATGAATCATGTTTTCCTTGTTCAACGATTCTGCCGTCTTTGATCACAAGTATCAGGTCAGCCTTTGCGACTGTCGATAACCGATGGGCGATCACAAACGTCGTCCGGCCTTGCATTAAATTATCCAATGCCTTTTGGACAAGCATTTCAGATTCGGTATCTAACGCTGATGTCGCTTCATCTAAAATTAAAATGGGGGCATTTTTAAGCAGAGCGCGCGCAATACAAATACGCTGTTTTTCTCCGCCAGATAAACGATTTCCTAACTCCCCAATAAACGTTTGAAACCCTTTTGGAAATCCTTTAATAAAATCAAAAGCATACGCTGATCTGGCAGCAGCTTCAATATCTTCTTCTGAAGCATTCAGATTGCCATAAGCAATGTTATTTCTTATTGTATCGTTAAACAAAATCGGTTCCTGACTTACAATAGCGATTTGCTTGCGAACGGAATCAATCGATGCATTGCGGATATCAATATCATCGATATAAATTGCACCTTGAGTAACATCATAAAATCGAGGTATCAGGTTTACTAAAGATGTTTTTCCACCGCCACTTGGGCCTACTAAAGCAATCACTTCTCCTGTACAGGCATGAAGTTGAATATCTTTTAATACCTCATCCTGATCATACTTAAAAGACACATGATCAAACGTAACCGTATGGGACTTTCTTAGAATTTCAACTGCGTTTTCTTTTTCCTGAATATTGGATTTTCGATCTAAGATATCAAATACCCTATCGACTGCAGCCAGTCCTTCTTGAAGTGCATTATTCAGTTTTGTCATTTTTTTTACAGGCTCATAGAGCATAATTACAGCAGCAAGAAAAGAAATATACGTTCCAACAGTATAGGTTCCTTGTATAACCCGAGAACCCCCAAACCAAAGAATAAAGGCAATGCCAACACCAGCCAAACATTCCATAACAGGCGATGACAGGGATTTCGCAATGACAGCTTTCATTTCCAAATGGAATAACCGTTCACTTTTTATAAAAAACCGATTTTTTTCATATTCTTCCATGCCAAATGCTTTGACGATTTTATTTCCGGCAAATGTTTCATATAAAAATGAATTGAGTTCTGCCATAGACTCCTGACATCCTGTACTGACTCGGCGGACTTTTCGACCAAAAATCAAAATTGGATAAAACGCAACAGGCAGAACCACAAATGCAATCAATGCCAATTCCCAAATCTGGTAAAAAATAACAAATACAAGAAAGACAATTGTAAAGCAGTCTCGAATGGATGTCGTAACTACAGAGGAAACCATATTTTTAATCACGCTGACATCGTTTGTAATCCGTGACATGAGTACGCCGGTTTTTTCAGTATAAAAAAAAGACAATGACAAGCCAATGATGGTTTCATACAATAGGTCTCGCAAATGTCTAATAATTCGCTGACCCACAAAATTCATAAAGTATTCCTGACCATAAAGGCCAAATCCACGAAAGAAGTAAACGATGATAATGGCTATTGGAAGCATTCCTAACATACTTATGTCTTTTTTGACAAAAATATCATCAAGTACAGGCTTAATCAGATATGCAGATGCTGCTGTTGATCCAGAAACGAGAAGCATGCATCCCATTGCCATAAACAGTTGTAATCGATATTGCTTGATAAAATAGAGTAACCGTTTATGTTTTTCCTGAACATAATGGGAATATTTCAAATATAACTGAGAGTTAGGTATCATAAGAATATCGCTCCGATTGATTAACGTCAGTAGCCAAGAGATTTAACTAAAAAAAGCTTTTTTTTGAGTCCATAAGCAAGGTTCTGAGATTGAATCTCTTATGGCCTTGATATCTAAGCAACAACATGGAACAATATGGTTTTTAGAAATTGTATCCATTTCTTCAGGAATACATACAATAGCTTGAGTTTTTGCCATAGACGATAAACGTCTTTCCATAGGTAATGGAGTGATGACCAAATGATGCTTATCTCGAGATATAAGACAATGAAAAAAATTTGTCCATTGTTTCTGACCTTGAAGATCGGAATCTAATCGACCATATAAAGTTAAAAATGGAGAGGATTGGAAGCCGGTCATTTTTAAAATACACGGAAGGGCGATCATTAAAAAAGCCATTTCATTAGAAGGTGGGCCTCCGGGCAAACAAAATACAGGCTTTCCATTTAACATTCCCATTCCCACAGCTTTTCCCGGCCCCATTCGAACGCGATGAAAAATAAGATGCCATCCTAACATATCGAGTACTTGAATAATAAAATCCCTGTCTCCTTTCCATGCACCGCCAG
>PDZT01000051.1 GCA_002753105.1 Deltaproteobacteria bacterium YD0425bin50
CTGCAATAATTTTCTTCAATGGCTTTGACAACAAAGGCAGGGGTATTTTTTACATTGGATTGACTTTGAGCATAATCAATGTTTCGTTTAATTTGTTCGGAAGGATATTGTTGTAAAATCTTCAGCGCTTTACCTTTTGACACCTTGAGGCTTAGGAGATGTTCCAACAGGTCTTGTTTAGAAGTGATGTTTTGTGCCTGTGCCTGTTCAGGAATGATGTTTTGTGCCTGTTCAGGAATAATGTTTTTTTTAGTAATGTGAAATTTAATTTCGACTACTTTCCTCCCTTGCGTGAACGCCTCATAACTCATTTTTATGTCAGATTTTTCATTTATTTCGATTATGGCAGGTTCAATGCAATATTTTCTTAAATCTTTAAAATTATTATAATTTTCTGTTCCTGTAAGTTTTTTAAACTCTTCAATAGTAAATTTTGGAATCTCTACTTTATTGTAACGCATAGCTATTTCGTATAGAATTACGGAATATTTACATTTAAAGGTTTTGATAATCATTAAATCAAGTGTTGTGTAGTAGTCATTCTTAATTAAAGCCTCTCTTATCATGCTTGGAAACTCAAATCTTAATAAATCCCCATCTTTTACTATTTGACTTAACAAAACAAAAACTGCCCAATTTTTATTTTCATAAACGCATTCAACCTTAATATCCATTAACTTTTTTAAGTCTTCTTTTAGCCGTTTATGATTAGTATCTTGTATCCCTGCTTTTTCTTCTATATCTGCAATTTGGATCGAAAAGGATGCCTTTGAGTTATCAATCCTTAATTCCTGTTGTGCTTTATATAGTAACACATTGTATGCTTTACGCTGTGTTAAGGTGATCTCACAATTCGAGATGGTAATGGTTTGATTAGGTTTCTTAATAAGGAATTCTGGTAGTGGTCTAATCCAAAGTGATATGATATACGTTCTGTTTGACTGTTTTTCATTTTTTTATTTTTTTTTTCAGGAGAATATATCCCATGATTACAACTTTTACCAATCATCATTGTCGGGACTGCCAGAGTGTTAATATTGTAAAAAATGGTCATAATCAATCTGGTAGTCCACAGTACATTTGTAAAGATTGTGGTTCCCGTAAGGTACTGGAACCCCACGAAGGTTATAGTGAAGAACGTAAAGAAGAGGTGTTGAGAGCTTACCAGGAACGTTCAAGCTTGCGTGGTGTTGCCAGAACTTTTGGGATCGCTCGTCAAACTATAACCAACTGGTTAAAAAAAAAGCTACTGAATCTACCTTCAGTAGCCGAGACGTTAATACCGGCACAGACGGATGATGTTCTGGAACTGGATGAAGTATGGAGCTTCGTCTATACCCGAGTCGATCAAGTCTGGTTATGGACAGCTCTTTGTCGCCGGACACGACAGATTGTGGCTTTCGTCAATGGAGATCACAGTTTAGAAACCTGCCAAAAACTGTGGGATCAAATTCCAGAAGACTATCGTCTCTGTCATACTTTTAGTGATTTCTGGAAAGCCTATGAGGCTGTTTTTCCTGAAGAAACACATCGTTCTGTAGGTAAAGAAACCGGAGAGACTGCACATATGGAACGGTGGAATAACACATTGAGGCAACGTGTTGGACGCTTTGTCCGAGAGACTCTATCTTTTTCTAAGAATGAGTGGTGGCATGACAAAGTTACCCATTGGTTTATTATTACTTATAATTGGGCTATCACTTCATGTTAGACCACTACCGGAATTCTTTTTTTAATTCTTTAATTTTCATTATTCCAACCTCCAAGTTGAAAGATTAAATTTATTAGATGGTTTTGTCAAACAAAATCTCCTAATACCTATGCAAAATCTCCTAATACCTATGCAAAATCTCCTAATAGGCTATGCAAAATCTCCCCATAGGCTATGCAAAAAGTCCCAATAGCACAGCTTTCAGCCAGCAATGACAAGCCTTCCAAAATCCTAAACATAACACAAATACTATTTTAAATCTTTACAACAACAAGACCACCTGAAGAAAAAAAAAGTTCAACCCTGTTGTTGTAAAGATTAATTAATTTATTTAAAAAAAAATCTCAATTTGACAAGGTGAATCAGATAGTCAACGACCGTTTTTATGTTGATATATCACCTTCCTCTGACGCTACATCTTTCCCTTATGACTCTTTGCATTGGCCGTTCGAAGTAAATGAATGTAAGATATGACAACGAGATAAGCAGAGAAAAAAAGATAAGGAGGAAAATAGGTTTATTAAAAGTTGAAGAACTAATAGCCCCATAGCTGAGAGCCAATCCAAAGACTAACTGAAGTGGGAAATGTAGCAAATAGGATGAATAGGTTATATCTCCAACCCATGAAATGGGTCTTAGGTTCAAATCTCCGACTATTTCGGCCAATGCGAGAGAACATACTGTAGCAGG
The DNA here is from genome assembly GCA_002753105.1 of Deltaproteobacteria bacterium YD0425bin50. Taxonomy (GTDB): domain Bacteria; phylum Desulfobacterota; class Desulfobacteria; order Desulfobacterales; family YD0425bin50; genus YD0425bin50. The sequence goes on from PDZT01000051.1 coordinate 2,402, forward strand.
AAAAAGAATATATATTGGAAAAATTTTATGAAAGAATAATTCTACTATGTCGAGATTTCCTATAAATGAGGCAAGACTCCATAAATAATAATTAAGAAATACCATAAGCCATGAAATGATTGCAGTGATATAGATGATCTTTATATAAGGCCTATATTTTAAAAACATAATACTGGTAAATTGAAAAACAAACCCGCCTAAAAAAAACATAGACAGTCCGCGAAATATATCATGATGTAGCTTGTAGAAAGCTGCATATGAGGCAAACGACACCAATAGGCAGAATACTAAGTCTCCATAATGTGAGTATGCTACTATAAAAAACAGCAAATATAAAATAATTTCGATAGAAACAGACCAGATAGGGGCATTAAAAGACCAGCCGTTTTGTAGCCCCCAGTGAGAGGCAAAACTAATGTTTAGTATAAAATGACGGATGTCGTTAAACGGATAGACGAAAAAGGAGGAGTTTCGCAATAAATATATATATTGCAAAAGTCCAACTACTATCAAGGTGACAAAATGGAGAGGATATAACCTTGAAAATCTTTGTAACCAGAAATTCAGGAATGTTACGTCTCTGTCAGATACAGGTTTTTTATACAACCAGAAGAATATAAATCCTGAAAGAAGGAAAAAGTAATCGACCCCCATACTACCTTTCTCATAGAATATTCTAAATAACCCATAGAGTGGCTGATTTGATCTATTAACGTTGTCAGGCGGAAATGTTCCATTATAAGCAAAATGCTGCCAATGCCAAAAGACTACTGACAGGGCTGCTATGCTTCGTGAAACATCCAATGCGTACAGTCTTGCTGGCCATAGATTACTATTCATTTTCGATCCCTCGATAATTTATACCGAACGTCCAAAAGATTTATATTGATTCCAAAACTCTTTTTTAACAATTTTTTTTCTTACCTAAAACTCGGAATAGTTAGAGGGTATTATTATGGCAAAGAGTTTGAGAATGCGATGAAAAATTCAAAATTTAAAGAAATAACTGAGGAAGTAACAACTGATGAAATAAATATGAGAAAACTTGCTAAAGGAAGAATAAACGCTTTATTGATTGATCCATTATTTGCAAAACCTTTGTTGAAAAAATTAAATATAATCAATGAGGTAGAGAAATCTCATTTTTCAGTAACTTCAGGAACAATTCATGTAATGTTTAGTAAAAAATCAGTAAAACCTGAGATAGTAAAATTGTTCAATAAAGGACTTGAAAAACTAAAAAACAATGGAAAACTTAAAGAGATAATTGAAACATATACAGCGGAATAAAGAATGATTCCTAACGACTGGGTTATTGAAGTTGGAAGAAACAACCTGTCTCCCGTGCATGGTTTTCATCTTGCGGATAATTTCAGCAATGCTCTGGTTTACAACAAATTAAAAAACGCCACAACACTTCTTGTATTTCTTACCGCTCCCGAATGTACAAGGATCTTATTCAAGGGCAGTTTTATTACTGCCCTTTTTTTTACCCATCCAGCAAACTCGCAACATCATCAGGAACACTTAAAAGAGCATTGATATGTGTCGTGGCAAGATATTTATTGCTATTAAAACGTGTAGCTATAGAAAAATCCATTCCGTTTGATTTAAGAATACCAAATTCTGAAACATTAAATGCTATACAAGAACTGGAATCTGGAAATGGAACAAAATTTAATAGTTACCTAACCAATAGTATTTAATAGTATTTGGTCAGTTTTGAAACCGGCACCATATCGTCCAGTGAGAAATCGCCAAAGAATATTAAGCGAGCCAACATAGTCAGCCTGTTCTAAAAACCCACATTTCAGACACTTAAATTCCTCCCCCTTACGATTCTCCCGCTCAGTATGGGAACAAGATGGGCATCTCTGACTGGTTTTATAAGGACTGACTGATCTGAAGGAAACACGGTTTTCTTCACACCGCATCTGGATTATATCCAGTAATTCCATATAGTTCCAGTTACTGAGCGTCTTTCTAAATTCTTTACTTCTATTTCTCTTTCCAATTTTTAAATCTTTTAACTTTTCAACAACAACAATCCGCAAATTCCCGTTATTTTTAAAGTAATCTTTAATTATTTTATGCAGATAATACGAAAGCGTCTTTTTAGCTCTTTTATATGCTTTAGAACCTTGAAGTTTTTTCTTTATTTTAGCAATTAAAGGCTTAATCTCATTTCCTAAAAATTCTTTATCCGATGTTGCTATTAAATGATTTATTCCTGCGTCCATTCCAACTAAAATACCTTCCGTTTTCTTTTCTTTTATATCGATTTCAAATGAAAACTGAACGCATTCACGATATAGAGTAACGGAGTTAGACATTCGATCCATCGAAAACCATTGGTTCATCTGCCGATGTTTTTTTAATGGAATATAGAGTTTAATACCATTTCCTATGGAATATAAAACTAACCATAAATCAAAAGAATTCCTTCCAGTTTCAATGCGGACAACCTGAGATGACAAGACCATTCTTTTTCCATAATGTTTAGGTTTTATAGGTTCGTTAAAAATTTCTTCGCCAAGCAGTTCTTCAACTTCAATCTCCGATGGACTTTTTCTTCTATTTTTATTATTTTTAGCACCAAGAACCATCGAAAGTGCTTCCCTTGCTGCGCATTGCTTCATTCTTGCAGTAAACCATGAGTTAGACAGATTATAAATATCAGCAATTATCTGGTTCTTTGACTCTATTTCAGGATGTTCCCATAAATAATCAATGAAAAAATTTACAACAATGGCATATTCATCCATAATTTCATTTAAAATTTCACGCTTTTTTTTTGTTGCAAAGTTTATCGTGGTTTTCGATGCTCTTGTTATTTTCATCTTCTAAAGCCTTAATTAATTTTTCAGTTTTTCTTTTACTACGCCTTAAACCGTATAATCGAGCAGTAAAACACGTAACAAGACTCACAAAATCCTGCATTAAATCTTCTTTATCATTTTGAGCCTGATTTATAATTTCAATTCTAACACCTTTAAAATCCATAAGAATTTGAATGTAATTTAAACCAAAGCGAGTTAAACGATCTGCATGTTCTACCACAATACAAGTAATATCCTTATTTTTTAGCAATCCTATAAGTTTAGGGCGTTTATCATTTAATCCGGAAGCACATTCTTTAATAACCTGCCTGACAATATATCCTTTAGCAGCACAATAAGCTGTCAGTCTATCAGCTTGAGAATCTAAATTTTTCTTGTTTTCTGATGATGAAACACGAGCATAACAAACGACATATTCGGAACGTGCATTGACTTCTGGAAGAAGAATTCTTCCAAATTCATCTTGATAGGCTTCAATAATTTTTCCCGATTTATAACGATTCCATGCAGCACGATATTTTATTCCATGTTCTTTAGCATAATCTTTTAATGTTTTCATAAACCACCTGAATAATAGTAATTCAGGATATTAAATACTATTTAATTCTATTAGTCAAGTGAATTAAACTAATACTATAGATGAATTGATGGCAGACTTAAATGCGAAAGATTGATAGATCAACAGCTTTTAAACGTGATTATAAACGAATAAAAGAAACACCAAAATATCGTAAAAACTTAGATTCATTATTAAATAATGTTTTGTCATTATTATGTGTTGATGAACCATTGCCAGAAAATAATTTTGACCATGATCTAAAGGGAAAACTGACTGGTTATCGTGAATGCCATATTAAACCAGACCTGCTTTTGATTTATAAAAACGAACCCTGAAACTTTAAGACTTGCTCGGCTTGGATCACATAGTGAGTTATTTGAATAGATCAACTACAAGTCCTATAGCATACAACTGAAAGGTTACAATGTTACAATGTCATTTCAAAATATATTAGAAAAATACAGACAAATAGCTTTCTCAGAACACGACAAAGGAAACCGATTTGAAAGAGTAATGCAAGCATATCTGAAAACCGATCCGAAATATGCCTACAATTTTAAAACAATCTGGCTATGGAATGACTTTCCAAGTAAATCAGATTTAGGCGGGATAGACACAGGAATTGATTTAGTTACTTTAACCCATGAAGGCGATTATTGGGCTATTCAGTGTAAATGCTTTCAAGAAAATTCAACTATTGATAAGCCAGCCGTTGATTCGTTTCTCTCCACATCAAGTAAAAAATTTAAAAATGAAAAATCAGAAACCGTCAAATTCTCTCAACGTCTCTGGATTTCTACAACTAATCACTGGAGTTCGATTGCAACAGATACAATTAAAAATCAAGACAAACGATCCTAACGATTGGGCTGATGAAGTTGGAAAGCCAAGTTATATTTTAGATTTACTCCTAAGTATTATCAATGTTAGTATGCAGACGGTTGATATTGTTGAAGGGATGCCGAAGGTGAAGTTTGAATAATATGTTAAGAAATATTAAAATAACAATTTTTACATTGCTGATCGGTGCTTGTCTGTCAACGATGGTATGCGGACAAACAATCATGGATTCGACTCCTGAAATCAGCCTGTTCGATTCCGTTGAACGGATCAAAATTTTCTTAAAAAACGAAGCCAAGCAGGATTATTCCGATAAATATCTATCAGGGATAACTTTACACTATTTTGATGGTGAACACCCAAAGAAAGGGTTGGCATGGGTTTACTCATTTTCCTTCAAGAAACCTAGACTTGGAGGAGACATAAGCATCTATCACTACATGGATGGTAAGATCATTGAATTTATTAACGGCCAATAAAAAAATTCGCAATCCCCAAAAAGCATAGGAGAAAAAATAATGAAACAAGGATTGTCAGAGATAATTTGCATAATTGATAGATCGGGATCAATGGGAAGTATTAAAAATGACGCTATTGGTGGATTTAATACTTTTCTTGAAGAACAAAAAAAATTACCTGAAGAGGCAACATTAACTTATATACAGTTTGATACAGAATATGAGGTTGTTCATGAGAATAAACCATTAAAAGATATACAACCAATAAACGAAACTATTTATATCCCAAGAGGGGCTACAGCTTTACTTGATGCCATTGGAAAAACCATTGATTCAACAGGAAAGAGATTATCAAATATACCGGAAGAAAAGAGACCAGAGAAGGTTATTGTTGCTATTTTGACAGATGGTGAAGAAAACTCAAGTAGTGTATATAACCTATCTAAAATAAAGCAAATGATTCAGCATCAAAAAGAAAAATATTCATGGGAATTTATTTTTTTAGCTGCGAATCAAGATGCTTTTTCTGAAGCTATGAAAATTGGGATAGACACAAAAGATGCTTTTGATTTTTCACCAACAGGGACAGGGGTAAAAGAGGCATATGCAACTATGAGTAGTAGGGTGAAAATGTTCAGAATGAAATGATGTTTAAATTGAACGGAAGACTAAACGTCTATAACAGTCCATAACAGTAATAAATAAATTTCGGAGTTTAAAATGTCTATAGACTTAAAAAAGAAATATATAATTGATCTTAGTAAAAAAGCATCATTTTCTATCAATCAAAAAGGAATCGAAAATCTTAAAGCTCAAGTAGTTTTAGTTCTTGATATTTCTAAATCAATGAATTCTCTTTATAAATCTGGTGTAATACAAAACGTTATCGAGCGTATTCTTGCACTTGCCCTCAATTTTGATGATGATGGAAGTATAGACATTTTTCTTTTTGGAACTAACGCATATTCTCTCCCATCCGTTACCATTAACGATTTTGATAATTACGTTCAAAACATTATTTTGACGAAATACAAAATCAATGAGGCTACTAATTATGCACCTCCTTTAAAACTTATTTATGATAAATATTGTGGAAAGCAATCCGTTCCAGTTTTTGTTATTTTTATTACAGATGGCGGTAACGCTGATAAAAAAGAAACAGAAAATATTATCCGTCCTATTTCTTCAGAGCCGATATTTATTCAGTTTGTTGGAATAGGTGCAGATGATTTTCCATTTTTACGAAAACTTGATCAGCTTACCGGAAGAGTGATTGATAATGCAGGATTTATGGAAGTTAATGATATTTCCAATATAAAAGACAAAGAACTTTACGATAGATTACTTAACGAATTTCCACAGTGGCTTAACAATGCTAAAGAAAAAAAAATTATAAAATAACAGTATATCTGTAGTGGCTTGCAATAAATACACTTCGGCTCACATTATAGGTCACTGGGCTAAGATTAAGTGAAACTTGGCTCACAATAATTGACACGGACTCACATTAGTTGACACACAAATATAAATCCTTTTGAAAGTTTTGTTCTTGATGTCGATATATAAGAATCAAATAATGTTAGCCCAGTTTGAAACATTATTGCAAGCCGTTACAATTATAAAGGGCATGCAAAACACGGAGAACCAATAAGCTGTACTGTGCCATTTTTAGTGAAATCAATAACCGTTCCTGTTGATTTACGCTTTTTCTTACCCATAAAATCAAAGGTACCACCTAAATCACCAGGAAATAAAGAAATATGATATGTGCCTGTATAAATAAAGCCGCTATCTTCTCCAGATTCAGTTAGGGTTATAATTACCTGAGATTGATTAGTGCTAAACATAAAATTCCCAAATGTGCTGTAAAATAGGTTATTGATCTGGTCATAACGTTTCCCATTGACCTGATAAGTAAGACCATTTGCTTGAATAAACAAATTTAATAATCCATATACGTTTCCGTCCAGTGTATTAAGAACCCATCCAACTTTTGCATATCCTTGACCGTTATTTTCAGGAGTTGGTATTAGTTGATTCCATACAATTGCCGCATCTTCAGGATCAGCTAATACATTTGATGCTTGAAAAGAGATCAACATCAGCAACATTGTTCCAAAAGCAAAAATACGATGTATTGATTTGAGTTGTTGGGTTTTATTCGTTTGCATATTTACCTCCTTGTTCAGATTTTGGTTTTAATTTAATAAAAGAAAAAAGAAAAAAGATTGATGATCATTATTTGAAAACATTTAATGTAAGAGAACACATTCGCAAATAAAATGCCATATATGAAGTAAATTATTGGCTGGCAATAAGGGGTTGCAAGTCCTTATTGCTTAATAATGAACAAAATAAAGAAGTTAAAAAGGGTAGATTTTTATGATTTTTATGATTGTAAATAGGGTTGTCGATTTGTAAAAATTAGTGAGATTTTATAGATGTAAATAATATTGTCGTATGGTCAACCAAATACACATGAATAAACAAAAAACAACAGCAATTAAGGTCGATATTTTTTTACAATGATAATATAGCCTATATCTTTAATTAACCACAACAAACTAACCAACTCCACAACACTTCTTGTATTTCTTACCGCTCCCGCATGTACAAGGATCATTACGACCCACTTTAGTTGACTTCAATTGAATTGATTCAACTGGTTGTTGTAATGCCCTTTCTAAATCAGATATATTCTCTGGCTTATCTGGTTCAAAACCAATAATGTAATGCAACCCATGTTCCTCACATTTTTTTGCAACATATTCTGCTCTTTTCTGTGTTTGAACTCGAACAACAATAGGATTTTTCTTAGTCCCAAGTTTTGCCATACCTTCCTCTCTTTCTATAAATATACATTTCTATTTATCACCCATCCAGCAAAGTCGCAACATCATCCGGAACGCTTAAACTAACATTGATATTTGCCGTGGCAAAGATATTTATTGCTATTAATCTAAAATATGTTTAGTATAATGTAATCAATTAAGTCCCTCTATTTTTATAATAGAGGGAAGTGTTATTTCTGTAAGGAGCATTGTTTTTTATAAAACGTATCATCCTTCAGTTAGTAACGTTGAAATTTATGAAAGGAGGATGATATTTTATGATAAATGGAACTGTAAAGTGGTTTAATGACAGCAAGGGGTATGGTTTTATCCAACAGGATAGCGGTGATGATGTGTTTGTGCATCATAGCGCAATCAATGCTTCTGGTTTTAAATCTCTCAAAGAAGGCGATAAAGTACAATTTGAAATTCAAAAAGGCCAAAAAGGGCCTTCTGCTGCAAATGTAACCACTGTTTAATCTGCCTTAAAAATAAAGGCACTTCTCATGTTCAGGAGCGCCTTTTTTTAGTCCAAATCTTTTGATTTACCCATCCAATAACGTAGCCACATCATCAGGAATGCTTAATTTCGTGTAAATGTTTGTCGTTGCTATATTCTCATGCCCAAGTAATTCCTTAACTTCCATAATGTTCTTACCTCTCCTCAAACATTCACTTGCATAAGTATGCCTTAAATTATGCGGATGCGTAATATTCTCTTGGGCTAACTTAGCCCAAATGATCTTTCTGTTCTGCGCCCAACCACCCTTGATACTAAGAAATATGATGTTGTTACAATCACAGTACCCAAAGGAGGTAAGAAGAAGTTTGATGAGTTCTTTGAGAAGCTACACAAACAAAAGATATTCAGATCACGAAGCGAACTAATTTACAAACTATTGGTCTATTTTTCTACTGAGGAAAAAAACATACAATTCTGGGGGCATGTGGCGAGTTGGTACTTGAGAATTGACAAAGAAATATCAATAACTGACAAAATAAATACTAAAATAGTTTGATTTTTTTTTGTATTTAAGTAAAAAAAAAAGACTACCTGCCTTAACAAGTAGTCTTTTTTTCGGTTAAAATACATTCACGAGGAATATATTATAACTCCAGTATGATGGAACATAATATATTTCTCTTTTATTAATTTGTAAAGTCAAAAAGAGGAATATAATGTCTAATTTTAACAATTCTAACAAAACCATTATTCGTATTGAAAAAAACAAAAACTTCTCTGTAATTTCTAACATCCACCTAAACGATAAAAACCTCTCATGGAAAGCAAAAGGACTTCTAACTTTCCTTTTAAGCAAACCTGATAACTGGCAAATCTCTATAAAAAATTTAATGAAAGCATCTACTGATCGCTATGAAGCAACAATGTCAGGCCTTAATGAATTAATTGAATTTGGTTATATTACAAGACAACAACTAAAAGATGAGTCAGGAAAATTCAGTAAAATCGAATACATAGTTATTGAATCTCCAAATTATAAACAGGTTAATAATAATATAGTACTAGAAAATGTTCCGAAATCGGGTTTCCCGATCACGGGTTTTCCGCTCACGGGTTTTCCGCTCACGGGAAACCCGAACCTACTAAATACTGAAGTAAATAATATTTATATTAATAATTATTCAAACGACCACGACAACAGTGCTAGTACGAAAAAAAATTTTGAAAACGAAAAGTCGTCGTCGCTTTTAAATAATAATTTTTTTAAGGAATTAGTTGATAAAATAAGAACTAAAGAGCAAAAACAGGAATCCACACAAAATATAATCAAAGAAGCTTTGGAAAAAAAATTGTCTCCTGAATATATTAGCTCCTGTATTGAGTATGCTAACCAAAATTCAACTAAGAACTATAACGCTTTTCTGCGTAAGACTTTAAATAGTCCAAACTGGAGCTTGGAACTTGAAGAAAAAAAAGAACAGCAGTTTGAAGATGAAAAACAGAAAGCAATCTTACAACAGCAATTGGAAGATGCTAAGGAAAAGGCTAAGAATGACGAGCTTTTACGATCTCAAAAGCGTAAAGAAAAAGTAGAAAATAACCGCAAATTGTTCTTTCAAGATACAGATAAACATGATATATACTTAAAAGATTTCTTAGGTAATTTGGACATAATAGGTCAAAAAAGATATAATAAGATAAAAAATTCTTCTGAACTATCAGATTTGGAAATCATCAAGTCTAACGAAGTCCTGTCTGCTCTTTTCGATATATATCTGGAGGATACTTATGGAAAAAACTAATTTTTCAAACGGTTTCAGTATTGGGTTGCCTGCGATGCGTAAAACCTTTTAGGCAACAATGCTCGGTCACTCTTAACAGAGTTGAGTGCTTTAATTGCACATATGAGCATTTTAATTCTCTCAAGTAATCTTGAGTCCGGTTTCTAACCGGAGGAGAAGTTAGCGGCACGGTTACTGCCAGTTTTCGTTCTATAATTTTCTATTCTTTTGTTTCTTGACTTAACAAAATTCATTACTGCCTTTTTGTATAATAGATATTGGTTAATATCTGAGAATATCGGACGTGTTTTGAAGCCATCAAAAGGCAAATAGAATTTAATCTTATTATCTTCATCAATTAAGTCATCCAACAAAAAAAAATGGATGTAGCCCATAAAATCGTCAAACAAATCGAAAAATTTTTTATATCTCAATAGAGTTGCATAAAGCGGATTATTTTGACTCAAATAAAAGAGACGAATACATTCTAACGTTAAGTCGAATCTATCATCAATTAAGCTATTTACTCCACGTGCTTGATTGATTGTATGATTGCCGTCAATTCTGTTATTTGGAAAAACAATATAAGCTCCAATTGTAGAACCTGTTTCAAAAAGTTCATTTACCTCGCTTGGAATTTGTTGTGTAAGCCACTGCTTCCGCTTATGATTTTTATACGAGTGTGTTATAGCATCGCTACCCAAAAAGAATTCTCCAAGTTCTGACTTATGATATAAATAAACGCCATTTTTATTATCACATAATTCAAAGATGCAACCATTTGGCAAAGATTTGCTCCATAATTTCTTATGGTATATTCGGAGTGTTGGACTCGTGCTATCAGGGTCACCGCCTCCTGCATCGGAGTAAAAGTTAAAATGTATGTCAATTATCATTTTTCCAGCACTTTTAAATGTGTTTTGTTTAAATGGATTTTGTTTAGGCCTAGTGCAACGGTTCGTGTCATGAGTGCCACTTGGAATAGTTAAAAGCATAATTCATGGTCGGAGCATTTATTATTCCGTGTCTCTACATATATTGACCCGATCCACTAGAATGCAACGAGACGGAACCCGATGCCGTAGCTTCTGTCGACCGGCGTGATGTAGTACCGAATCGCAGAACGGCAGAGCCGGGCGGTGCTGCTCCAGCAACCGCCGCGAAGAACCCGGAACGAGCCGTCCGAAACACCTTTAGGATTTGTCACAGTAGTCGTAGGATAATCTCCATACCAATCCTGACACAATTCATATACATTCCCATGCATATCATACAACCCATAAGCATTAGGTGACTTTTGCGCAACCGTATGCGTCTTATCATCTGAATTACCACAATACCACCCCATAGCATCTAAATTCGGATCATAGTCACAGCCTATATCAGTGATTCCACCATTTGCAAATGCGGTGCTGCTTCCGCCTCTAGCTGCTCGTTCCCATTCAGCTTCAGTCGGTAACCGATATTGCCTGCTGCTATCCATTGTATTTAGCTTGCTGATAAAAATTTGTATATCATTCCAGCTTATGTTTTCTACAGGGCAATTATCTCCACAGCTTGAAAAATAAGACGAATTACTTCCAATGACAGCTTTCCACTGTGATTGTGTGATTTCTGTTGTCATCATGGAATAGTCTTTTGTCAAGGTTACTTGATGCTGAGTTTCTCTATAAGACCTTCCCGGTTCACTTGATGGACTCCCCATCATAAATGTCCCAGCAGGTATGCGGACAAAGGTCATGCCAAAAGAATTGGTGAAGTTACCGGTTGTTGATGTAGGTGTACATGACAAATCACTACCATTAAACGGAGCATAAAAAGCCACACCTTCTTCACAGAATAGACCACTGTTCAGCAATTCCTGCTTACCTTGCCGAGTGGTTACATACAGATGCCCATATTCTAAAGAGAACAACCGAAATACTGGTTCTGTATTAATTTGGGATTTAGAAAAAACGTAAAAAGCAACCCCTTCATCTGTCCATTCTTGAGACTTCACCAGAGAATCTTTTTCTTTTTGATCTATGGTATATAGATGAGAAACAGTTTCTGAATGGAACAGTCTAAATACAGGAACCGTAGCACTTACTGGCTGGCTTAAAACATTAAACTGTGTGTCTTGATAGGAAATATAAGGATGATTTTGCAGAAAATCTTTCTCACTTTCATCAATCGTATAAAAATGGCGTTTAAAATAATCACTGTAAAATCGATATACAGGTAACACTTCTGCACAAACCGTACTAATGCCAATACACAATAAAACAAAACTGACAAACAACACTTTTACATTAAACTTATTCATATTTTAATTTCCTCTCCTGCCACATAAGTTAGTTTTTTTTATTTTTAATTTCAACTGATTTCCAAAAAAAGCATAACGTTAAAGATCGGTAGAGGTAGGTGGGCTTTTGTGCATTTTAGGGCGGTATATAGGATCATCAGGTGGAGTTTAAAACCGTAAAACCATCCAATAGAATTTTTTCCAACATTTGGCGGCTTTTTTAAAAACCTTATGGGAATTAGCTCGACGGTTATGACAAACAATAATCGATGTTGAATCAATGAACGAAATACCGTTCCTAACATCGACATCGACCGCAGGCAACACACCAATTTCGAATAGCGACGGCGATAGATAGATATGCCCATCCGTGCCCGCAGTGTCATTTCCTGCGGGCTGTTGAAAATTTGAACTGTCTCGACTAACTATTCGGTCTTGGTCTTAGTCGTGATCTCTGTGGTTGTCTCCTTCTCTACAGTCCCGGGCTTTTCTGTCGTGGTCTCAGTAGTTTTTCGAACCACCACTTTTTCAGCGATCATGCGATTTCCTTCGCGAGTGTAATAAACCTTTACCGGTAGGCCGGACTTAACAGTCTCCATGGAGACTGGCGCACCCGAGTCGTCAACATAGGTTGTGCTCTTCGTATAGCTATAGCTCGTCGGAGATGAACTGGTTTCTGTCTGAACTACTATGGTATCGGGGCTAATCCTGCTGATTGTCCCCACAGTTTCCGTTGACGTGACAGTCATCTTTTCCTGTTGGGCAAATAACCCGCATGGTATAATCAGAACGGCCAATGTTAATACAACAGATATTACTGTTTTCATGATTTTCTCCTTTTTTTGTGTGGAATTTATAAGTATTCAATGTAAAGTTGGATCGCTTGTTGTTCTTTACACACCTGCTGACCATCTCTTTTTCAACTACTTTTCATTGATCGCATTTTTTGTACCACCATTGTTTTAAACACTCAGAGTCGCGTCTCCCATCATTGATTTATAAGAATAGTTTGTTAAAAAAGCATCAGCAGATCGGTCATAAAAATGGTCATATATGGTCTGGGGTAATATATGACCATTTTACAGTTTCCTTGTATCTTTCTTAATTTTATGGCAGAGATGTATATTCAAGGTGTAGTCTGGCTCGCAATAATGTTCAAATTGGGCTAACATTAGTTGACACTATCAATTAGCGTCGGCTCACATTATAGGTCACTGGGCTAAGATTAAGTGAAACTGGGCTCACAATAAATGACACGGACTCACATTAGTTGACACACAAATTTGTAATTATTGGAGTATTTGACGCATTTGACTTGCCTTATTATAAAAGGCAGGAGTTAAAACGATTGCTGGTCGCTTCCCTGATTGCTCATGCCCAGCTTGTGGATCAAAGTCAATGTATATAAAATCACCACGATCAGGAATGAATATCTTTTTACCACATTTCTTTTCCAACCGATTTTCCAAAATTTATTTCTTTATGTTTGTTTTTAGGAGTTATATTAGAAACTAACTCCTCAAGAGTATATTTTTTACGAACAGAACGGAGAACAATATTTCCTTCACATATATCCAGATCATCTCCCTCATGTAGTTTTGTTTTTTCCAAAACTATTTGCAAATTATTAAGGAATTTTTAAAAAATTGTTTTTATTTTAGCAATAATCGTACCAAATAAAACCAAAATCTAACCATAATATAAATATCAATTCGTTTCATACAGATTGAAGCAACTTAAGTAATCGGTGGGGCATTCAACAGCGCTTTAAACTTTTTACTGATAACAAACTTAGCAGTCCGTGATCCGGGTATATAAATCTCTTTACCAGTTTGTGGATTCCTGCCTTTCCTTGGGCTACGATAAATCTCTTTGAGTGTTCCAAACCCAACCAACGTTACTGTCTCACCTGTGTCGATTGCCTTCATAATTTCATTCAATACAGTATCAAGCGCACCATGTGCTTGTTCTTTTGTTAAATTGTTATCACTTGCGATAGAGTCAATTAAATCTTGTCGGTTCATTCTTAGCCCTTTCCTGAGTAGATTTTGTTTTGGGATAATGGATTATATTAGTCTTGTTAAAATTATTTCTGTACGAGCCTTATTTTTTGTCTCATTCAAATTTATTTGTATTATATCTGAAATCATATTTCAAGATTCTTTCCTAAATAGGGTTCTGATAGCAATAGAACAAAAAACAACGCTAAGAAATGGGTTTTACGAAATAATTCGAGCAAGTCGATATTTTGATGGTCTATCTGATTCACCTTGTCAAATTGAGATTTTTTTAAATAAATTAATTAATCTTTACAACAACAGGGTTGAACTTTTTTTTTCTTTTTTTTCTTCAGGTCGTGTTGTTGTAAAGATTTTAAAAATTTATTAATGTTTTCGGTGTGTGGACATATGCCTATTTCCTAAGTACGCCTACGCTAACTATTACCTTTTCGGTTTGAACTATTACCTTTTCGGTTTGAACTATTACCTTTTCGGTTTGAACTATTACCTTTTCGGTTTGAACTATTACCTTGACAATATTGGGTATAATTTCGTATTGTCAATCCTAAAAAATAGGAAAAAAAATAATGTCAAAAAAGAAATCTGAAAGCGTTTTAGTAGTTAAATCAAATAGTTTGATTGAAGCATCATATAGACTTACATTACGAGAACAAAGAATTGTTCTATATATGGCTTCAATGATTCAACAAGACGATGAAGATTTTAAGCCTATAAAAATTGAAATAGATGACTTTACAAAGATTATTGGATTAACTGGATACCCTAAATATGATGAAATTAGAGAAACAGTTATTCAATTGCTTAAACGATATTTGGTTATCAATACAGAAAAAACCCAATTACATATCGGTTGGCTTTCATCGGCTGAATATTTCAAAGGTCAAGGGTATGTTGAACTTTGTTTTGATCCAAAACTTAAACCCTACTTATTGCAATTAAAAGAACGCTTTACTAAATATTATTTTCAAAATGTGATACAACTATCGCATTCATATTCAATCAGATTTTATGAGTTATTAAAACAGTATGAAAATATCGGTTGGAGAACGTTACAGGTTGAAGAACTAAAAAAGATTTTAGGCATATATGAAAACGAATATGCTTTATATGCTAATTTTAAACTAAAAGTCTTAGAACCTGTCAAAAAAGAATTACAGGCTAAAGCTGAACAAGGCAATCTTGATCTTAGTTTTGAGTATGAAGAAATCAAACTAAGTCGCAAAGTTGATAAGATTAAATTCATTATTTTGAAATCCAAACCAAACAAAACAAACCATCAAGAACATCCTGAACAGGCACAGGCACAAAGTATCATTCCTGAACAGGCACAGGCACAGGCACAAGACCTGTTGGAAAGCCTTACATCCCTTAAGGTGTCAAAACCGAAAGCGTTGGAGATTTTACAACAATATCCTTCCGAACAAATTAAACGAAACATTGATTATGCTCAAAGTCAATCCAATGTAAAAAATACCCCTGCCTTTGTTGTCAAAGCCATTGAAGAAAATTATTGCAGCACTACTCAGGAAGAGCTTGAACGAGATCAGAAAAATCAAGAGCTTAAAAAACAACAAGAGATTTTTGAAGAACAAAATCGGTTGAAAGAAATTGAAAATGCACGAAAAAAGGAACAAGATCGTATTTGGGAAGCAAGAAAGCAAAAACTGGATTCAATGCTTCCCGAACAAAAGGAACGATTAAGGCAATTAGCATTGGATGACCTTCCGCCATTCCTCAGAAAATTCAGACATACAGTACAAGTCAAAATACTTGAACTGATTGATGATTTTTTATCTAACGATATCAAAGCCTAATAAAACAGAAGTTGATCACATTATTAATTGCTTAAAAATATATACCGATCATAAAAAAAATGAAGATGAAATCAGCCAGAAAGCTTCAAAAAACGGGTGGAAACGAGACATCTTTGGATTTTGTCGGCCTTCATTTCCGATCGGAGGAACGGATTCTTGAAGAAATCAGCTACGCGGAGATGAACAATCATTCCGCTGAACACAGGAAACTGCTTTACGCATTTAACAATTTGCTCCAGGATTTCAATCATCATCGTGTGGACGCCATGGTCTTCGTAAAATTTATCGCGCAGGATATCGTGACCGATCATCTGGCGGGAAAAGATCTAAAATTTTTCCCGTGGCTGAAAGATTAGTTGTGTTATGTTTAGGATTTTGGAAGGCTTGTCATTGCTGGCTGAAAGCTGTGTTATTGGGACTTTTTGAGAAGTTATTGGGACTTTTTGAGAAGTTATTGGGACTTTTTGAGAAGCTATTGGGACTTTTTGAGAAGCTATTGGGACTTTTTTTATTGACAATAAGACCTAATTAATTCAACTTTCAATTTGGAGGTGGAATAATGAAAATAAATGAATTAAAAAAAGAATTAGTAATAAAAAAACCTAATCAAACCATTACGATTAGTAACGGTGAGATCACCCTAACACAGCGTAAAGCATACAACGTGTTATTATGTAGAGCACAGCGAGAATTAAGGCTTGATAATTCAAAGACATACTTTTCAATTCCAATTGCTGAAATAAAAGAAAAAGCTGGAATAAAAACACATGATAATGACTTCCTAAAAAATGAATTAGAAGCCTTAATGAAAATAACAGTTCAATGTATTGAACAAAACTCTAAAGATTGGGCGGTCTTTGTTCTGTTAAGTGATATAGAAAAAGAGGGAGATGTATTAAAATTTGCTTTATCTGAAAAAATTAGACAGGCTTTAGTTAAAAATGACTATTACACAACACTCGATTTGATGATTATCAAAACCTTCAAATGTAAATACGCCGTAATTCTTTATGAAGTGGCTATAAGATATAATAAAGTTGAAATCCCAAAATTTAGTATTGAAGAGTTTAAAACGTTTACAGGAACAGAAAGTTATTACAGCTTTAAAGATTTAAGGAAAAAAGTTATTGAACCAGCTATAATGGAAATAAATAAAAAATCTGACATAAAAATGAGTTATGAGGCGTTCACGCAGGGGAAGAAGGTAATCGAAATTAAATTTCACATTACTAAAAAAGACATCATTCCTGAACAGACACAAAACATCATTCCTCCTAAACAGGCACAAAACATCACTTCTAAACAAGACCTGTTGGAACATCTCCTAAGCCTCAAGGTGTCAAAAGGTAAAGCGCTGAAGATTTTACAACAATATCCTTCCGAACAAATTAAACGAAACATTGATTATGCTCAAAGTCAATCCAATGTAAAAAATACCCCTGCCTTTGTTGTCAAAGCCATTGAAGAAAATTATTGCAG
>PDZT01000358.1 GCA_002753105.1 Deltaproteobacteria bacterium YD0425bin50
AGAGGCGAAATAACAGTGTCTCCAATCCAATTCCAGATCATTAAACAATTTAGGAACGTTTTTACCTCGTTTCCTCCATTCTTTAAACCCATCCACAAATTTTATAAACTCTGGATTTTTCAGATTTTCAATTTTATGATAAAAAAAAACTCCATGCCATAACGTAAGCCCTTCACCGCTTCCGAATGTAAATTGCCCCATTCGTTTATAATTTACAAGAAGCTGAGGGGATAACAAAATGACGTATAAAATTATTCCAGAACATAAGCATAAGCAGGCATTCAGGAAGGATTTTGTTTTTATCATAGAATTCAGTCTTGTTGTAAAAGATAATGGATTCGTTTCTCTATACAATGAATAAATAAGCCAGATACTCCAGTGAATAATAATCGATATCCATAGAAGTCTAGCCATTGGACGTATCCAAGCCAAAGATGCGCAGCATAACATTACTAATGGGAAAAGATAATACTTTCGAAATATCATGCTATATAAATAAATACATATACATGCCATTAATATAAGCATATACATTGTTTCTGTCATAACTGTATTGGCAAAAGTTAGGACTTGAAGCGAACAAAGGCTAAAAACTCCAACTGCTAATGCAAGGTAAACCCTTCCTTGACTGAGTATTACAGTACAAAAAAAAATCATTACATTGACGCCGATACCTAAAACATGTTGCGATAGTTTCAAGCCATCAGCAGAATGGGAACCAAAAAGATATTCAATAATAAAAATAAAGAAGCCATATCCGGGAAGTCTTTCAAAAGGCATAGACTTCATATCTAACGTTTGATTGGCAATTCGATAAGCATGAAGCAAATAGTGACCCGAATCCGGATAAAGAATAATAGGGCCTCCTAAAGCTATTACCAAATGAACAACTATACTTAAGCAAACCAGAATACTTAATGATATCCAAAAAGAACTTTTTTTAAACGGTGGGGTATAAGCAATAGAATTTTTAATTAGTGAAATCCAAGATAAACGACGTGATTTTCTGTAAAATTCTTTTATCAAATAAAAAATAACGATAATTTTTAAATAGAAAATAATGGTTCGAGCAATTTTCGTGTCAAGTATTGAATAGGAAATACAATATTCTTTCCCATTTGTTCTCGGATCAGAATTGTCAGAAGTTGAGAATAATATGTAATCATTCCAATGAGAATAACGGCCATTTCCTTTTGTACGAATATCATTATGCTGCGAATGAGGGCTATATAATGGTGTTCCATCTTCTAAAAGAATTATGTGACTTTGCTGAGGAGCGGATGAAGAATCACCTTCTACTTTTTTAAACGGGTAAACAAAACAAAAATTATTATTATTCGTTTCCGGATAAATTTTTTCGATGTTTATTTTTTCATTCTGTTTTCCTAATATTGTGTTGAGCAATATCAGTAAACCTAAACAACATAAAAGCATTAATAATATCATGCTGTTTTTATGACGAAAACTTGTCAGCATGAACTCATTTTCTCTTTTCGGAAAAGATATTCGGCATTTGCCTCTCCTGTTTTCAACTTAATGATTTCTAACCCGGCTTTTTCTTGACAGAATCGTTTAACATCTTCAACTTTGGCAAATTCCATGGGCCAGCCTCCAAGCCAGTCTTTAACATCTGTATAAAATGCCATACCTCGTGAATCTCCGTGGTTGAGAACACGCTTCATCAACGCAGGCAACGCAAGCAAATTTTTTCCCAAAGAGAAACGCCAAATATACCACAATTCAATCTTACGTTTTCCCAGCCAATTCAATTTATTATACCGTTGCTTTACATCCAGCCAAAACTCAGGAGTAGGATTCACTTGAACACCATAGTCATATAATGCGATATAGAGCAAAGAAGTTGGCAACATCAGCTCAATTGTATTTTGGATTGCTGTCCACATGTCGCCTGTATGGTGTAATACTCCCCATGAATAGACGATATCCGCAGGTTCTAGTTGGTTAAGAAACGCTTTATCAAGAATGGATCCTTTCATTACATGCCAATTTGTCGGGTTTCCTGATATTTCTCTTAAATAGTTTGTAATCTTCACTGAATTATGATCATAGTCAAAACTTACAATTTTTTTTGCTCCGGCTTTGTATGCGGCTAAAGAATGGAGTCCACTGCCACAACCAATATCTAAAAAATACTTTTCTTTCAGACTACTAAGGCCTAAAAATTGTAATATATGACGATGGGATGTCTGCAGACGTTCTTCATTATAATGTTTTTTGATAAATTTTTCCCAATTTTTTCCAAACTCAAAACGCATTTCTTCTGACTTCATCAGTATAGTATCTCCTTAATTCTTAAATTTTTGATATATAGCTTTAAATTATCTCTTTTAGACAATTTCCCTAAGATAATAATCAAACCGTTTGATCATTTGCTCAAGCGAAAATGCTTTAAGCCTCTCCTGAGCATTTTTTCCAATTCGTATTCGTTCTTCTGGATGCTCACTCAGATACAGCATTTTACCTGCCATTTGATCAATAGATCGGACATCAACATACAATGCTTCTAATCCGTCTTTAGTTACTTGTACTTGATTTGTAATATTTGTAGAAATACAAGGAAGACCATGGGCCATTGCTTCCATCATCGCATTTGGCATCCCCTCAAAATCCGAAGGCATCACAAAGATATCTGATGCGCTTAAAAATTCATGAACTGCATCAATGCGGCCCGGCATAATTACCTGATTCAATTGATACAGCCTTATATAATCAACTATTTTCTCTTGAGTAGGCCCATCTCCACATAACAGACAATACATTTGTTTATTTATAGTTCTTTCTAAAACGCGGTGATACGCTTGAACCATAATCATTTGTCCTTTTTCAGCAGAAAAACGACCTACATTGATGATCACCAGCGCATCAAAAGGAATATGTAATTTTGAACGTATATATTGTCGATGTTGCTGTATTTCCATCTCAGTCCATGTTGTCGTTGAAATACCATTAGGGCATACATATATTTTCTCAGGATCAATATGAAGCCATTTAGCATAATCCTGTTTCAATGGCGTACTATTTACAATGATTCCATCTAAATATGGAACCATATGCTGATGTGCTTTGGTGAGAATATCGCCAATACTTGTCCAGCCGTAAGAAGGATTGAACGTGCGAATACAAAACAATATCTTTGGAACCCGAGCTATGCAGGCTGCTATAAAAGTAATCATCGCTACTTCATGCCCCCAACCAACAACCACATCAGGATGTATTGTCTCAAAATCACGAACAAGTTTATAAATTTGAAGAACTTGTAACGAACGAATACTTTTATTTAAAATCAATCTACCTAGTTTTCGAGTGAGAATATTTCCATGAACATATCGTTGTCGATCTAAAGCAACACCTTGTCGATAAAGATAGTTATGTTCCGGAAAATATTCAATGGCTTCATGAATAACATATCCATCTTTATGTTGAGGGGCTGTACATATATTTACAATCTGCCGTTGAGTCCCACCAAGATCAAAACTGCACGTAACGTGTAACACTTTGATTGGTACCCCGCTGGCTATTGAATATGGCTTATTGATTCTACGGATAATTGGTGAATTGACACAAATCAATCTCAATATCTTAGGATGCAACGCAATAATAAAATTAAGGCATTGCTGAGTTAGTATTAATAAAAGTGATTGAACTATTGAAAATAGCTTGGAATATATTTTAAACAAAATCAAGTAACCTATAAATATAACAGCATTAAAAGTCTTAATGAACCCATTCTGACGATAATAATATTTGGCTCTAAGTAACTTTAGTTTAAATAGTTGCTGATATCTAAAAACAATTGGCTCTGTCATTTAATTTAATAGCCTTTTACACTGATTATGCTTTTTGTTGAACCATTTCACTTAAAATTCCTACTATCTGTTCAATGTCATTTATATAGTAATTATCGATATCAATATATACCATATCTTCTATTAACTTTAAAAATTTCCATTCATCTCCAGTTGTCACTGCTCCATAAATTGAAGCCATCTTACGCCCTTCATTTTTATTATATAATTGAGAAGCATACATTTCTGCAATACACTGACCTATACCTGAGATAATATTCTCATTCTTTGCTTCTACAATCGTAAGAATTGGGCTATCTAAAAAGAGCTGTTCAGGAGAGTTGCTTATGATAAAATCACAAAATCCTGTAAGCCCTTTTTCTTTATCAATATTAAAGTCTATTCCTGAAAATAGACTAAT
>PDZT01000359.1 GCA_002753105.1 Deltaproteobacteria bacterium YD0425bin50
TTTTGGATCCACACGAAAGCCGTGTATTCAGGCAGACGAAGACGCGAATCTTCAGGCACTGATTGCAGCAGAAACTCCAGCAGTAACCATTTTTGGAAAATCATGGACACTGCATGTTCAAGACATCATGAACAATACATTGCAGGAAAATTTAGCCATGATTGAAGATAGCGTTGCGTTTTTAAAACATCATGGACGTGAGGTTATTTATGATGCCGAACATTTTTTTGATGGTTTTTTTGAAAATCAGGATTATGCACTTGAAACACTCAAGGCTGCAGTGAGAGGAGGTACACGAACAATTGTCCTGTGTGATACCAATGGCGGTACCTTACCTCAGGATATTGAAACCATCACCCGAATGGTTGATTTGAATATTAGCATGTATTGTGATTCATTAAATCAAGATCAATCCATTCAAATTGGTATTCATACTCATAACGATTGTGGATTGGCCATTGCAAATTCAATTGCAGCAGTTCGATCAGGCGCAGGCATGGTTCAAGGGACGATCAATGGCTACGGGGAACGGTGTGGTAATGCGGATTTGATATCAATCATCCCTTTATTGAGTATTAAAATGAATTATTCATGTATTTCACCAGAAAATCTTAAAAAGCTTCGTACGCTATCACGGTTTGTCAGTGAAATGGCGAATATGACCCCCCAACCCCAAAGACCCTTTGTTGGGCGAAGCGCTTTTGCGCATAAAGGTGGAATTCATGTAAGTGCTATTATGAAAAATCCAAAAGCTTATGAACATATGGATCCAGAGCTTGTGGGTAATGAGCGTCGTGTATTGGTTTCAGAGCAGTCTGGAAAAAGTAATATAATTTACAAAGCAAAAGAATTGGGCATTGATTTAGGATCAGAAGATATTGATATGCAGCAAATTGTTTCCACGATTAAAACGATGGAAGATCAAGGGTATCAATTTGAAGCTGCAGATGCTTCTTTTAAAATTCTTCTTGAAAAATTAGCGAATCAGTTTTCTTCAGCATTTGATCTTGAATCATTCCGTGTAACGATTGAAAAGGACAAAACCCATCATTGTAAGTCCCATGCAACTGTTAAAGTATGTGTAAACAATCAAATGGAAATTACTGCTGCTGAAGGTCATGGTCCTGTCAGCGCATTGGATAATGCCTTAAGAAAAGCCTTGGGTAGTTTTTTTCCTGAATTGAATCAAATGCATTTAGTCGATTTTAAAGTTAGAGTCATTGATGGTAAGGATGGCACTAGTGCCAAAGTTCGAGTCTTAATAGAATCAAGAGATGAGGATCATATTTGGAGTACCATAGGAGTTTCAGAAGATATTATTGAAGCAAGCTGGCAGGCGTTGTCAGATAGTTTTTTATGGAAATTAAACAAACGGTCTTTATCAGAACAAACGAATAATGGAGTAATTGTTTGATAAAATTATTCCAACTGGTTAGCTGAAAAGCTTAAAGCCTTAGGAATATCCTTAGATTAAAATACCATCAGAGAACTGATAAACAGAATCCGATTTTTTTCTTACGAATTCTGTTTGTACAGAATATGTTGATAATATATTTACTGGCTATCAATTCGTTTGAGAAATAATTATTGAAATAATCTACATAATCCATGATGCTACGATTGGGTAAAACCATGTAGCAATCAAGCCGGTTAATGTCATTGAAATGGTATAAGGCAGGGCGAGCCATACCATTTTCCCGTAAGAAAGTCGAATTAATGGCGCAAGAGAAGATGTGAGCAGAAATAAAAAAGCAGCTTGTCCATTTGGTGTGGCGACGCTAGGGATGTTTGTACCAGTATTAATAGCGACTGCTAGCATGTTAAATTGTTCTGCGGTTAATCCAGAAGTTCCAGAAAGAAATGCTTTTTTGGTTTCGCTGATATACACAGTAGCAACAAACACATTATCACTGATAGCAGAAAGTATGCCATTAGCAAGATAATAAGCTACGAGCTGTATTTTACCTGATAATGATAAAACAAAATGAATAACAGGTGCAAACAAATGGAGATCATGAATAACAGCAACAATAGCAAAAAATACCACTAACAGAGCCGTAAAAGGCAGTGCTTCAGTAAAAGCATGACCAATCTGGTGTTCTTCGCTGACACCATTCAAAGAAGTCAGCAGAATAATAATCGAAAGACCAATAATCCCGACTTCTGCTAAGTGAAAAGCAAGCGAAATAATGAGCCACAGTGCGGTAATGCTTTGAATAATAAGCTTTGCCTTATCTTTGACTTGCAGATTTTTTTCTATGAGTTCGGCTTCTTCTAGCAGAACGGCTCGAACTTCTTCTGGAAGCGCAAATCCATAAGAAAACCATTTCATTTTTTCGACAATAATGGTTGTTGCCAGACCGATAAAAAGGACAGGCATTGAGATAGGGGCGACTCGAATGAAAAATTCAGCAAAATGCCAGCCCATTTCATGTCCGATAAGAAGATTTTGAGGTTCTCCAACAAGCGTACAAACTCCTCCCAAAGCAGTTCCAACTGCCCCATGCATAACGATATTTCTTAAATAGCCTCTAAAATTTTCTAGGTTTGTGGGATGTTGCGTTTCCATTAAATCATCTTGATGAGATGATAATTTTCTGCTGGATTCAAACCGATGATACACATTATAAAAACCATAAGCTACAGCGATAATGACAGCAGTTACGGTAAGTGCGTCTAAAAACGCTGAAAGAAATGCACCCATAAAACAGAAGAGAACGGATATAGTTGTTTTAGATCGGATTTTAACAATCATTTTGGTGAAAATGTATTGAAGCAGGTCTTTCATAAAATAAATCCCAGCAACCATAAAAATCAACAGAAGTATTACAGGAAAATTATGTAAGGCTTCATCATACACTGACTTTGGACTGGCCATTCCAATACATACGGCTTCAATAGCCAGAAGGCCGCCTGCAGGGAGAGGGTAACATTTAAGCGCCATGGCAAGGGTAAAAATAAATTCTAAAATTAATATCCAGCCGGTAATAAAAGGTCCGACAACAAAAAGTAATAGTGGATTGAGTATTAAAAAAAATAAAATTGTCATTTTATAGTAATTGGGAGCATGCCCTAAAAAATTATTTGCAAATCCCTTTATATAAGTGCTTATCATATGAAACTCCTTTTTTATATTTATATTATTACGGTTTCAGAAAATTGACTGAGGTTTAATCATAATCAAAGCTCAACCACAGCGAAAAAACCTCACCCTAATGATAACTCAATGATATTAGATAAAAAAATGTAGGAATAAAATGATTACCCAAATAAGAACCGCAAGAAGACTTAGGAAAAGCGAATATTTCCGCCAATCATTCAGAGTCGCAGGTTCTCCTTCACTCGTCAGTCCATTTAGATAGCGGATATCAATATAACGGCATACAATAACAGAAATCACAATAAGCCATAAAATTATGCTGGACAAAACAACAGGCTTATTATTTTTTATAATTAAATTGATGGAGAAAAGAATAAAAACAACAGGCCCTATAGCCATCCAATAAAGTCGAGCAAAAATGTTGCGAAACGGCGTGTTTTCAGTTGGTGGTGGGAGTTGGGAATGGGTAAAATCTTTAGGCATGATTAACCTCTATTCAATAAAATAATGATATTATAATTGAACAGCGGCCCGACTATTCGAAAACCTATGACAGAACTGTTCTGCCACACCCGTTTATCTTAAATTTTAAATACTTTTTATTTTTTTATTTAGACTTACCAGTTTTGTCAAACGATTTTTTTTCCCTTATTCCTAAAATTCTTATAAATTTTCATGAAAGCCCCTTATCAATCGTACACCTTTACATTTATTTATCTGAAAATCTGTATATATCTAAAAAAATACGGAATAATTTTTGCATTACTTGTTTTCTCATTTATAAAATTTTCAAAAGTCGTTAGTTCTTTTTAGGAGGCTATTAAAGATATTTTTATGAAAATCAAACACAAAATTTATTTGTCATTTGTTGTTACTGTGACTGCATTTTATTCGCTTTTAATTCAGGAATGGCTTGCCCGACATAGCCTGTTAGAAGCTGCAACCTGGATGAATTCCCATCCGTATCCTTTTTTGGTGAATTTGTGCATGCACTTTATGGTATTGCTGTTTTTTATAGCCTTATTCGGCCGATTCATGCTTGGCTTGATTATCGGTTGTACAATCCTAATTTTTTTTGCGACGATTAACGCAATTAAACTGTTCATTTTGCATACTCCAGAA
>PDZT01000360.1 GCA_002753105.1 Deltaproteobacteria bacterium YD0425bin50
GTATTGGACTGGATTTTCAGTAATCGAACCCGCTAATATTCATACGCAAGTTGAACCCACCATTGACGACCCGGAGTTGGGCAATCTTCATCATAAGGGATGGGTCGGGATGGATAACGGATATCCGTATCAAATACATTGTAAACACCAGTTTTTAATGAAACATTTCGGATAACTACATTACTCATGGCAACAGTAAAATTAACCGCATGGTAGCCCTTTAACTCTTTTCTATCATCATCTGCATCCCGATGTCTTTTGCTTGAAAAATAATAATGAACTGATGAAGACAATCGATCGAATGGCCTGTACGTCAACATTGCATTACCCAACCATGTTGACGAATACAGCAGTTCACGATTCGTATCCAAATTTTCTGTAATCATATATGATAAATTGCTGTTTACCGTAATTCTTGACCCGATATCCCACTTGAGTTCAGTTTCAGCACCCCTAGACTCTGTTTTACCTCTATTAATAAACGTGCTATATGTATAGATATTTTTTTTCATTTTTGAATAGAACACGGTATTCCTTAAAATCCAATTTGTTTCCCTGAATATATATGCCAATTCATACGTATCAATCAGTTGTGCTTTTAAATCCGGATTCCCTTGAACTACAGGATTGTTCATCACATAGAGTTCAAGAAAGGTAGGCGGCCGAAATGCCTGAGCATATTGTGCTTTGAAAATATGCTGGTCGGTTACATTATAAACTCCAGAAATTCTAGGTGTAACGCGATCATCTGTATCAGAATATGCATCTGCACGTATGCCTCCCGTAATGGTTAAATAATCAATCAGTCGAAATTGATCTTGAAGATAAGCACTGGATATAGTACGATTCTGTCCCTCTTTTAACCAATTGAATTCTCCACTGAAACGGGCAATGGAATCCTGTGGTTCTCCGGTAATCGGATTATAATTTGTATCAGTCCATATATCTCTTAACTTGAGATGCTCCATGTCTATTCCAAAAAGAATATCATGTTTTTCATATACAGTTTTGTATAAGGATAACTTTGTATAAAGAGATTGTTCCTCAACATGAGGCCCATCAATCATCCCATCTTCAAAAAAAGCATACTCGCCATTCTCAATTGGTATTATTAATCCGGGTGGAAGACTGGTTTGGCTATCAATATCAAAAATATAATAACGTGTACCTAAATGAATATCTGTTGTTATGGATTGAAATAGGTCAAATTTGTATGCGATATCTGCCATATAATTGGAATTATGTTCTACTCGGCGGTCATCTAATGGCGGTAGTACGTGCATCTTCCCATATCCATTACCGATACCCGACTGGTTGTATTGAAAGAGTAACGACAAATCATGATATTTCCCATTCAACACAGCAGTGCATTCCGCTTGTTTATCATTCACAGGCCCCGGTGCTTGCGTTATGTTAAGGACTCCTAAAGTCTCACTTGCATCGGGTCCAGTAATAATGCCTGTTCGGTCTCGTTTCCAATTTGAAATATTGAGGTTAAATTGTACATCGTTGTCAAAGTCTCGATAGGAAGTCATTGCGCCTGCCTGATGGCTGTCAAAAGATCCATAGCGGCCATAAGCACTGGTTTCTTGGCTTCGTGTAATGATATTGATAACACCGGAATATGCAAATTTACCATAGATCACAGAACCCGGCCCGCGAATCATTTCAATACGATCAATCATTTCAATGGGTAATATGGGTAAACGTATTGGCACTGCTGAAACGTTCATAGGTATATTATTCAGTAAAATAAGCAGCTTGTTCGTTGAATTATCATCATTGTTTACACCTCTTACAATGATCATCTCTTCAAAAGCATCAATGCCCGGAATTAAGCGAAGCGCCTCAAGGGAATTTTTTACGCCTTGTTCTTCTAATTCTTTGCCATTCAAAATCGTTACCATGCCCGGGGCAAAATCTGGATTTAGGCGGGTTTTTGTAGATAGGTCAGTCACTAAATCCACATCCATAAGCGCCATCATTTCTCCAAGTGCATCTTGTTGTTCAGTGGAAATGTCTTGTTGTGCAAGGAGATTTGGACTATCTACAAATACAAACTCCATAACCATGATCAAAAACAACCATAATCCATATTTCACGATACCTTTATAAAAATTCATACCTGTCTCCTTGGGAATTAACGGCCTTGATTCTTGATTCTCGTTTCGGCCATCAAGTTTTTTGTGGTGTTGATCGTTTCATCGTTCATCGTTCCCACGCTCCAGCGTGGGAACGCAGCCATGGACGCTCCAGCGTCCAATTTCGTCCAGAACCTATACGCTTTCTACCTCAATTCGGGACGATGAATCGTCCCTATCTGCGTTCCCACGCTGGAGCGTGGGAACGATCGAACGAAATATAGAGTTTTTGTACATATGAACCATAGATTTTGCAATAATTAGGTCATCTGGTGTAGTAATTTTAATATTCATGCGGCTGCCTTCTATGACTGCTACATTTAATCCCATGGATTCAACGAGAAAGGCGTCATCCGTCGCAATGATATTGTGTTCACGTGCAAATACATGTGCTTTGAATAAAATAGCATACTGAAATGCCTGCGGGGTTTGTGCCTGAAATAAATGGTCTCTTGATATGGTTTTTTCGATGTAACCTGTTGAATTGACCTGTTTAATTGTATCCATAATCGGAATAGCTAAAATACACGAACCCAAGGCGATTGCTTTTTGAATACATGAATCCACCTGAGATGCCTGAATAAATGGCCGAACCGCATCATGAACCACTACTATTGTGTTTGATTTGGGTTGATCAATCGCTAAAAGGCCGTTATAAACTGAGTCCTGCCGTTCAATACCGCCTTTAACCAACACAATGTGTTTGTTTAGTTGCAGAGGTTGAAGGATATGATATTTACAAAAATCGATATAAGCTTCAGGTAATACAATGTAGATTATAGAGAGTAATTCAGTTGCATCTAGTATTTTTAAGGTATGAGAAATAATTGGGAGATCATCTAATTGTAAAAATTGTTTTGGAAGTTCTTTACCCATGCGGTGACCACTACCGCCGGCAACAAGTATCGCCACATGATCTGTATCCCTCATATTTTCATCTACTATCAAGCATGAGGTAGTTTAATTCACGGGGAAGCGGAACCCCTTTACCCATCATGTCTTCCCCATAATTAACGCTGGCTAAAATCTGGATATCATTTAGAGCGCGTTTATCTCCTGTAAAAATTACTTCTGTTATGTGTTCCTGCTGAATTTTTCCGCCTGCCCATTGAATATCCAGAACACTACTTGCATCAAATCGACTATCTCCAACACATAATTCTACCTGTCCACCAAAATACTGAACAATTTTTGCCACAAGTAAGCTTGGCCGGCAATGGAATCCCATTTTTTGAGGGATAGTCACTTTTATGGTTGAGCGTTCAATATTTTCATTTAATATTTCTTTTGCCAATGTTTCCCCACTTGTAAGAAACTGATATGCGTAGAATAACCCATAGTTAATCGTACAATCCAGTAACTGTTCTGGTGATATACATTCTACAAGTGATTCTCGTACCAGTTTGTTGTAGTCTGTTCTCCCGACTTCATGAAGATGTCTTTCATATAAATGGAGTAGTCTGCCTATGAGTTCAAACAAATGAAATACAACTGAAAAAAAACCACGAAAATGTTTGAATTTTCGGTTGCCATAACGATATCCACCATGAATCACATAAGAATCAAATGTGGATTGTAAATTATGAACGATGGTTTCAAAGCGACGAATTTCAGCTTCATTCACTTTGTCGGGAACAAGTTCATTGATTTCTTCAAACGTGTAAGGATCATAAAATCCAAACCGTTCAAAATTTTTTACGATCCGTAAATATTCGCTTGCGATTTTAGCAATACTTTGTTCCTGATGAAGCTTATGTTCATCATCAATATCGTGTTTTAATATAACACAATCATCAGCTTTTGGAATCATTGCAGAAATGTAATCATCACCTGATGGTATATTAAGGTGTAGGCGTTTGGCTTCTGTTAAAACATTACATCCCAATTGATATATCGTTTCTGTTAAAAATAAAAATACCTCTTGTCCTTTTTCCTTGACATGTTGTGTGGTGGGCACATCATAAAAGTAAATTCGATTCGAAATATGTAATTGAATATACGCAGCGCTGCTTAAATGCCTGAGCGAAGCAATCAGTTCACGTATATAAAACCATGTTCG
>PDZT01000361.1 GCA_002753105.1 Deltaproteobacteria bacterium YD0425bin50
AAAAAATGTTCAAATCGGGCAGATCATTGCATCAGGAATTAATAATGTTGGCGGCGGCACAACAGTGATGAAACTTGCTGACCTGTCTATCATTTACATATTGGTTTCAGTGGATGAAAGTGATATTGGCAAGATTGCTATAGGACAGGAAGTAAAAATTACAGTGGATGCTTATCCAAACATCATTTTTTCTGGTGTTGTAGAGCGGATAGCTACAAAAGGCTTGCTGAACTCCAATGTCATCACCTTTGAGGTCAAAGTTCACGTCAAAGGAGCAAACCATCAATTATTGAAGCCTGAGATGACTGCCAATGTTGAAATCGTTACTTTGGATAAGGATAATGTTTTGCTTGTACCTTTGACAGCCTTGGATCGAAAACGCCATGAGTCTTTTATTACGGTGAGAAAGCCGGGTAATGTAAATGAGCAACGAAAAGTAACCATAGGAACAAGCGATGGGGCAATGGTAGAAATTCTTTCTGGTATTTCTGAAGGTGAACAGGTGGTGTTATCAGAAAAAGATTCTCAAAGCCGCTGGCGCAGTGACAAGGAGAAAGAAAAAAATGCTTCCCGACAACCCCGCATGAATATGCGTATGATGGGTGGACCAAAACGATGATCATTCAGACCCGTCATCTTTGTAAATCTTACAAACTGGGTGAAACAACTGTTGTTGCTCTCAATGGTGTGGACGTTACTATTCAAAAAGGAGAAATCATAGCGATTACTGGGCCATCAGGAAGCGGAAAATCCACATTGATGCATATTATCGGATGTCTTGATACACCAGATGAAGGCGATTATATTTTAGATGGAGAAGATGTATCCCGATTATCTAAAGACCAGTTGGCGATTATCCGTAATCGTAAGATCGGGTTTGTATTCCAGTCTTTTAACCTGTTGCCTCGTCTCCCTGCAATTGAAAACGTCGAACTTCCTCTGTTATACGCTGGATTGAAAAATACGAAAGCTGCATCCCTCAAAGCGTTAGAGACAGTGGGTTTAGCAGACAGGATGACGCATGAACCCAATCAGCTTTCAGGAGGCCAACGTCAGCGCGTAGCTATTGCACGTGCTATTGTTACAAATCCTGCTATTATTCTTGCAGATGAACCTACTGGAAACTTAGACAGTAAAACAGGTGATGAAATTCTTTCTCTTTTTGAACGTCTTAATCATGAAGGGCGAACCATCATTATGGTAACGCATGATAACAATGTAGCTCGCCGTTGCAAACGACAGATTCGTATGAGAGACGGTAAAGTCATTTCAGAGGAATAGATATGCTGTTTTGGACAATTATTAAAGTCGCTTTAAAGAGCCTAACTGCGAATAAACTCCGTTCTTTTCTGGCAATGCTCGGTATTATTATTGGAGTAGCTGCTGTTATCTCCATGCTTGCTTTAGGGTCAGGTGCTAAAAAGCAAGTGTTAGAGCGCGTAACGTCAATGGGTACAAACCTTTTAATGATCCGTCCCGGAGGTGAAAGACGCGGCGGTGTTCATACAGGGTCCATGGAAAGCCTAACTCTCACTGATGCTCAAGCGATTCTCAAAACAGTCGAAGGTCTTGAAGCATTAGCTCCAGTAGTTATGGGAAGAGCATCGGTTAAGTATTACAACGAAAACCTCACGACAACGATTACGGGTACCTCATTGACCTATCTTACGATTCGTAACTTCGAGCTCGATCAAGGCCGATCGTTCACATGGATAGAAGAAGAACGTTCTTCTCATGTAGCCATCATCGGATCCAATGCTGCTGAACTGTTATTTGGAAAAAAAAATCCTCTCAATGAGCGCATCCGAATTAAAAATGTCAATTTCCTTGTTATTGGTGTGTTAAAGGCAAAGGGAGATCAGGGATGGTTTAATCCAGATGAGATGGTGATTATCCCTTTTATGACAGCGATGAAACAAATTTTAGGGCAGGTACATCTTAATGAGATTGATGTTCAGACAGAACCGAAAGCTGATTTAAACAAGGTTGTAACAGATATCACTCAACTCCTGCGAAAGCGTCATCATCTTGGCAATGACGTTGATGATGATTTCAGTATCAGAAATCAAGCTGAAATCTTGGAAATGGCCTCTACTTTTGTCAGAACATTTACAATCCTTTTAGGAGGAATTGCCAGTATCTCTTTGATCGTAGGTGGAATCGGAATCATGAACATTATGTTGGTAACGGTTACTGAACGTACACGGGAAATCGGAGTACGTAAAGCCATAGGTGCAAAAGACAGGGATATCTTAGGTCAATTTCTTTTGGAATCAATTTTAATTAGCGCTCTTGGTGGTATTATAGGTATTGCCTTGGGCATTCTTGTTGCTGAAATGATTGGGAAAATAACAGAATACCAAACAGTCATTGAGATATCGAGTATTATTCTGGCTATTACTGTTTCTGCGTCTGTTGGAATTTTTTTCGGGTATTATCCAGCTCGACGTGCGGCAAGACTTGATCCAATCGAAGCCCTCAGATATGAATAACAGGAGTTCATCAGATGAATAAAAAGCAAATTATAGGTCTATCGATGATTGCTGGAATTGGAATTGGGCTTTGTATGGGGTTATGTGTTGAATCAATTCATGCTGATGACTATACATCTAAACCTCAAACTGCAACAAACCTGATACAGAAAGACGTTGTATCTCTGACATTACAATCAGCCGTGCTGATGGCTTTGCAAAATAATGCAAGTTTTCAGGTCGAGCGTATTCAATCGAAACTCAGTCAAACAGATCAAAAAATACAGGAATCTGCGTTTGATCCAATCCTTTCCGCTTCTCTCAAGGGAGAAGGATCAAGGCCTAGCACAGCTACCGAAGGTGAAACACTTTACGATATCAGGGATGCAGACAGAGTATCGTCAGATATCCGGTTAAAAAAGTTATTTTCTACAGGGACAACTGTTGAAATAGGTGCTGGCGGAAGTATTCAATCCATCCGGAATGATTTAGACAAAAAGAACAAAGACTTAAATCTGGAACTCGCTGTAACACAACCATTATTACAAGGCGCTGGATCAGACGTTACCTTAGCACGTCTCCGTTCCGCACAAATAGGGATAGAGATATCAACCTATGAATTGCAGGCGGCTGCAGAAGGATTAGTTGCTCAAGTGGAACAGGCGTACTGGGATGATATCATGGCAGAACAATCTATAGAAATACATACTAAATCTCTTGAAATTGCCAATCAGCAGGTTGAAGAGGTCAAAGAACGTATCCGGGTAGGCAAAATTGCAGAGACAGAATTGGCTGCGGCAGAAGCTGAAGCAGCTAGTCGTCACGAACAACTTATAGACGCTCGTGGAACACTTGCCAAACGACAATTGAATCTGATACAACTTTTAGGACAAGGTAACAATGAAAACGAATCATCATGGAGTTTGGAAATAAAGCTAAACGATGCGCCTCAAATTCCACCATTAAAGCTGGAAGATGTTAAAACCTATGTTCAAAGAGCGCTCCAGAATCGACCCGATATCAATCAGGCACGTCTTAAGATTAGCCAAAATGATATTGAATTAGTGCGTACCCGTAACGGCTTATTACCCAAATTAGATTTATTTATCAGTCTTGGCGGGTCGCGGTATGCCACTTCCTTTTCTGATACTATTGACAGAGATGGTGATAGTATTTCATATGTTACAGGACTTAATTTCCAAATGCCACTGTTTAACCAAAATGCAAAAGCAGTACATGAAAAAAGCCTGCTAACCAACGAACAGGCAAAAATTGCTCTGCGCAATATGGAACAACTCATTCAAGTTGACGTTCGCTCAGCTTTTGTTGACGTGGAGCGGATGAATGAAAAGATGAAAGCTACTCGTGTAACGCGAAATCTTCGTGAAAAAACCCTTAACATTGAGGTTGAGAAGTTTCGTATCGGTAGATCAACTACATTTCTGGTATCTCAGGCAAGACGTGATCTGGTGTCAAGTCAGATTGATGAGATACAATCGATGATAGAATACAGGAAGGCTCTTATGAACTTGTATCGGTTAGAGGGGGCTTTACTCAAACGATGGAGAATTTCTTTATAATACAAGGAACAAGGAATAAGGAATAAGGAATAAGGAGGGCGTATCTAAAGGTTAGGGGACTGAATAAATTGAACAAAAATGGAACCGTCATTCCAGGGAAAAACAGAAAACCGGTTAGGTTTTCTGTTTT
>PDZT01000362.1 GCA_002753105.1 Deltaproteobacteria bacterium YD0425bin50
CAACTGCACATGCTGAAATTCTAGCAATTCGTTCTGCTTCAAAAAAAATGGGGAATTATCGGTTGCTAAATTCTACCTTATATGTAACAATAGAACCATGTATCATGTGTATGGGAGCACTCATTCACGCTAGAATAAAATGCTTAGTTTTTGGTGCCAAAGACCTAAAATGGGGTGCCGCCGGTTCTTTATACAATATACCAGCAGATAACCGTTTAAATCATCGTATAGATGTTATATCCGGAGTAGAAGAATTGGCTTGTCAGAACATAATTCAGACTTTTTTTAAGGACAAACGAAAGCAAAAAATAAAATCAATCACTTGGGAAAAAACTGATGATCAAACGGATCATCCCTAAAAACTAAAAACTTATATAAGGAGTAAATTCGTGGCCAATATTGTAATCATAGGAACGCAATGGGGAGATGAAGGTAAAGGTAAAATTGTTGACCTGCTAGCGGAATTTTGTGATGTGGTCGTTCGGTTTCAAGGAGGAAACAATGCCGGACATACGATGGTCATCAATGGAGAACAGTTTATTAGCCATCTTATTCCATCTGGAATTTTGCAAGGGAAAAAATGCTATATCGGGAATGGCGTGATCATTGATCCTCGGGTTCTTTTAGATGAAATAAATCAATTAACCCGCAGAGGGATTTCTGTTACATCGAGTCTCTTAAAAATTAGTGAAAAAGCCCATGTAATTATGCCTTATCATTCCTTAATCGATCAAATGCGTGAAAATCAATCTGAAAAAAGTAAAATTGGTACTACAGGCCGGGGGATTGGTCCATGTTATGAAGATAAAGCGGCAAGAACAGGGATTCGGATGATTGACCTGATTGATTCATCCGTGTTTATTGATAAATGTACGACTCTGATTCAAGAAAAAAATAAGTATTTAAACTGTTTTTTCTCATGTCATCCCATCAATGCAACTGAAGTGATTGAGAAATATACAACTTATGCAAAACAACTGAGTCCTTTTGTAGAAAATATATCCATTTTACTTGACCGAGATATCAAATCAGGCAAACAAATTTTGTTTGAAGGTGCACAAGGTACGCATTTGGATATTGATCATGGAACTTATCCCTACGTCACTTCATCAAATACAGTTTCTGGAAATGCCTGTAGTGGCTCGGGTATTGGCCCAAAGCATATTACAGGTGTATTGGGAATTGCTAAAGCCTATACAACGCGAGTTGGCAGTGGGCCTTTCCCAACTGAGCTAAAAAATGATATTGGCGATTATATCCAAAAAAAGGGAGCAGAATTTGGTGCGACCACAGGAAGGAAAAGAAGGTGCGGCTGGATTGATATCGTATTACTCCGCAATGCCATTCGGCTGAATGGTATTACAGGTTTGGTCATTACCAAGCTGGATGTACTGGGTGGATTAGATCAGATTCAAATCTGTACAGCGTATGAATACCAAGATAGTGTGATGTATGACTTTCCAGCTCATATGGGTGTGTTGTCTGCATGTCAACCTGTATGCGAAACCTTACCCGGATGGAAAGAAGATATCGGGGGAATTACGAATTACAACATGCTTCCTGAGGCTGTAAAAGTATATTTAAAACGACTTGAAACGTTATGTCAGGTACCGATTGAAATTATTTCTGTTGGTCCACAACGAGACCAAACGATTATGCTAAACAACCCATTTTAAATTTTATGATGAATGCACACTTACGAATTACGAATGAACAATGAGTTCGTAATTCGTAATTCGTAATTTGTAATTCCTAATTTTATTCTTCGGATTGAGTGTAGTCAATCGATTGACCCGGCACAAACGAAGCACGA
This sequence comes from Deltaproteobacteria bacterium YD0425bin50, assembly GCA_002753105.1. Lineage (GTDB taxonomy): Bacteria > Desulfobacterota > Desulfobacteria > Desulfobacterales > YD0425bin50 > YD0425bin50. The sequence goes on from PDZT01000362.1 coordinate 1,814, forward strand.
CCCTTTAAGGCGAGTTCTTTAATTCTTTGAATATCTTCATCCGAATACACGCCATGTACACCAGAAATCGCGGCCAAACGCATTCCATGTTTTAGACCCATCTTATAGATTTCTTTAACTTTTTCCCACTCAATTTCTCTGCCTATGGTGAATATTTCATATCGACCTTCTAAAGCAAGCACGATAGTTTCTGCAAGGCATGCATAAGCAACTCGTGGAGGCAAACCGATATTTTTCATTTCAGGCATACCCGGAAGTAAAATTTCACCCGATTCAATATACAAGACATCTGGACGTTTAGCCACATCTTCTGGTGATAAATCTAAAGGTCTGGCTACATCTGTAATGACACATCCCGGTTTTACCTTAGTAACGTCTAATATCTTCTTTCCTGCTGCGGATGTTGCTGTAACAATAACATCCATATCAGGTAAAAACTTGTCTGCACGGGTTGAAATATGAACCTGCACATCTGGGTTTTCTTCTTGAAGCGTTTCCTTTAATGCTAATAATTTAGCATCTCTTACATCCACCAGATGGACTTCTTCAAAGGCTTTGGCGAGCAAACGACAGCACACCGAACCAATTGCGCCTGTGGCTCCGATAACCATTGTCTTGGCTTTGATTTTTTTCCCTTTTTCTTCTTTAATCAATCCCATTCGACGAACTGCATCGGCTGCGGCCCACAATGCCCCAGAAGCACTATAGCTGTTTCCTGTGGTAATCGGAATGCTTGCAAGTTTTGCTACGGTTATACCAGCATCACCAACGACTTTTGTAAATGCTCCTAATCCCATAATTTGAGCACCTAAACGTTTAGCCATTTGCGCGGCCTGCAACAGGCGTTTGTAGGTAAATTCAGGTTTATGAGATAACATCTGTTTAGGTGTTCCGCCAACCGTAATAAGCCATCCTTCAGCTTCCACTCCAGTTGGTGATTTGATTCCGGCAACCTTTGAATAAATAAATGGAGGAGAATAAGCAATGATCTTTTCAACCGCATCCATCACTTGTTCAGGAGCGATTTTAGCAATTAAATCAATCGCTTTGTCCTTTTTTAAATACTCTTGAGATAATGGATGAATAACAAAAGCGAATCGGTTGATTCGTTTTTTTACACCTGATGGGAACACGACCCTTGGATCAAGACGATAACTACTAATAACTTCAAGCAAATCATCCATTGTTACCTGATCCTGTGGTTTCTCTAATGCGGCAATAATCATGGCTTCATATACGCTTAACCCCACTACGCGTTCTAAAATTTTAGGTGTGGTGTCTATGACAGCATCTACGCCTCTTTCTTTTAAGAACTGGATACGATCATCATATGCTGTGGATGTAATAATGATTTTACGTCCTAATTCTTCAACCGTATATGATTTTAAATGATCATAAAATTTATATGAAGGAACCACGATAACAAACGATTTTTGAACTGCTTTTTTAACTATATAATCATTCCATGTTTTGATTGGCACCGCTGATTTAGCCAACCGTTCACTGGGTACCCACTTCAGTATCCCATGAATACCTTTAGCATAAAGCTCAAGATCACTTGTAGAATTGATAAATTTGGGAATCCCTTTATCGATAACTGGATCCGCAAATGTTAAATTTTGTGTATATTCTTCCATAACTTTGGCCATGGAATAATGATGAATTCCTGAAATAAAAAAAACACGCGAATTGTTAAAATAATTGTCGCCAAACTTATGTTGAATATGACGCAATGTCCATTCATGACTCACTCGACGAAAATTTTCTCCAGTAGTTACAGGCGTTTCCATTTGTTGCGATAATTGATACAGTTTTTTTGTAGAAGGATCAACAATCCGTGTATTTCCTACATTAAAAGGAAATTGAATACTTGCAAGTCCAATTGCATCAGCTTTCTTATTCCACCGTAGCATGATATCTGCTACTTTATCAAAATCTCCATCTGCTCCAATTCTTTGGATATGCATTGAATGGCCAAGAAATTCGGTTTGAAATTCATAATCATCTGCACTAGAACCTTTACTTATACATACTACTTCTTTCATGTTATTCCTCCTGTTATAATTTATTGTATTTCTAAACCAGCGGTCCCTGTCCAACAAATGCTGACCATGATTTATAATCCATAATTTCAATCAGTTATTTTATTTTTGGATTCAAAAGGATTTCTGAAATAATGTGTACAATACCCCAAATTGCATCTGCAGACAAGTGTTTTTCAATGGATTTATCAAAAAGCAACGTAATTCGTGGTTGGAATTCTTCATCTCCTAACCACAATAAATAATATATTGGAATTTTTGGAAACACATCAAAGATAAAGGCAACATCTGCCATAGGTGTGTAAATCCCACCTATCTGA
>PDZT01000363.1 GCA_002753105.1 Deltaproteobacteria bacterium YD0425bin50
TGGTCTTCATAACCAAATGGCTCATGCCAATAATCGCATTCATTGGTGTTCGGATTTCATGACTCATATTAGCCAGAAATTCACTTTTTGCTCTATTTGCAGATTCAGCCGACTCTTTTGCGGTTTGCAGATCCTTTTCAATTTGCTTTTTAGTGGTTATATTTCTGAAATACCAAATCCTTCCTATATATTTATTCTCTTCTGGTAAAAAAATAGAACTTGAATATCTGTCAAAGGTTCTGCCGTCAGCCAGTTCTATTTCATCCTCACTTAATTCAGAAGGATTGTTATATAAATGATTCACTCTTTTCAAAAATTCATCAGGATATTTTAGGCTTGAAAGAACATAGTCAATCAATTTCCTGTCATCTTTGGCTTGAATAACATCATCAGAGATATTCCATAATTCCAGAAATTTTCGATTATTAGTCGTCACTTTCTGATTTTCATCAACGACAAGAATACCATCAACAGATGCTTCCTGCTGTGCCATGAGAACAGAATTACTTCTCTTTAAAGCGTCTTCTGCCTGCTTGCGTTCCGTAATATCACGCAAGGTGATCTGAATTGCGGAATTTCCCTGATATGTTGTGATGACGCTTGCGGCTGAGACATCCATCAATGTTTTATCAATACGCTGTATCTTATATTCCAAAGTAATGGTTTTGATTTTGCCTTCTCTTGCACGCTGTCTATGTTCACGAATTATTTGATGATAATCCGGATGTACAAAATCCAGCGTATATTTGCCGATAAATTCATCCACAAGTGAACCGCCAAGCATTGAGACCATAGCTGGATTGATGAATGCAATCTTATCATCAATATTGATGACAATCCCATCCGATGACAGATTCACGAGTTGCTGATAGTGCTCTTCACTTTTTCGCAATGCTTCAGCCGTCAGCTTTCGTTCATTTATTTCTTTTGAGAGTCTTCGGTTCCAGAAAAAAGTTATTCCAATAATGATGATAAAAAAAGCCCCGAAAATGACCGCCCATTTGAGAAATTCTGACCAATTCGCCTTATATTCAAACCGGACAGGAACCCATTTTTGATAAATAGCATCATGTTCTTCTTTTGTAATTGAAGCGAGGGCTTTGTTGAAAATTGCGCATAATTGAGGCCAATCATTGCGGCTTGCAAAGGCAAGATCAGTACCGGGAAGACCTGAATAGGCTGCAATTTTGAGATTTGCCAAATCTTTTTTTTGAATAAAATAACTTGCAGCAGCAAGGCTTTCTAAACATGCATCCGCTTTACCAAGCGAGACAGCTTCCAGTTGTTCCGCAGGAGTGTTAACAAAATAGGGAATGATTCCGGGAAAGTCATCTTTCACTCTTGAATAAGTAGCAAGGTTTTTTACAATCGCCATTTTTTTTTGGTTGAGATCGACTAGTCCCCCGATAAACGGAGCATCTTTGGACGTGATGACGACCACAGGAGAAGAGAGATAAGGTCTTGTGAAGTCCATATATATTTTTCTATCAGGGGTTTCAGTAACACATGCCAAGACGTCAATCTCCCGTTTTTGAGCCATTTCCAGAACCTGTTGAAACGATGAAACATCTTTTACAACCTCCATGCGGATACCCAGCCTTTCACTGAGTATATCAATATAGTCAGATGCCATTCCTTTGAATTCACCGTTTTCCAAATACTGAAATGGGGGCCACGCAATTCCGACTCCAACCCGAAGTGTATGATGCTGTTTCAGAAATGCATTTTCTTCTGCTGACAGTCTTATTTGGGCAGCGCGGGATTTATAATACAGTTTATCCTGATCCGGTATCCAGCGGGCTTCGACTTCAGCCAGTTCTTTAATGGAAACTGAGTCAAAACCTTTATCAATGATCTTAAGCAGGTCTTTGTTTTCTTTTAAAACACCTACATGAAAATTCTGTGAATAAAGAATATTTCCTTTTTCAAACTCACCGGATAACCCTAAACGGTTAATCAGTTCCGATCCTACAGCCGAAATGGTCATAAACGCTTTCGATTTTCCTTGCTGAGAAGCTTTGACGATTTCTTCTCTGCTGCTAAAAACGAGAGGTTGGATTTCCGGATGTTCCCTTTTTAGAAACTGTTCCTGATGCGAACCGTGAACCACAGCAACTGTTTGTCCTGAAAGTTCTGAGATATCAGCAGGTTTCCCCAGATTCAGGGAAAAAAAAAGACAGATGCCTACATTATAAAAAGGCTGGGATGCATTCATCCAGTCAAAACGTTCAGGTGAATATAACACGCCGGAATGAATATCAGCTTTTCTATTTTTTAGGTTTTCAAGAGATGTGTTCCAGTCTGAAACAATAAATTCAATCGATCTTCCACTTTTTTGTGCCCATAGCAGCCATATATCCACAAACATACCGGCGGGTTTGCCGTCAGCATTCAGAAATGTGAATGGCCGAAAATCATCGCTAATGGCAATAATTAACCTGTCTTTATCTTGTTTATCAGACAGTTCAGGGTGATCTCCGGCACTGATTTCCCCGCTGAGATTCAGAATTGCTATAAGAATAATCAATCCAATATTCATCAATAATTTAATCATGACGCACCGCAATAATATCCCCCCTCAACAGATTATCCACAATTTCTTCGGCTTCTTTAAATTTATATTTACCAATCAGCCGATCCAGTTCATTAAGCTGCGCATGAATATTATCAGACCATGAAAAAGCTGTAATTTCTGACATGATTTCTTTGCAGGGTTTCGGTTTTTTCTTTTGCAGAAATGGCTTGAGTTTATTCAGGAATAAAATCATCTGCTCTGAATCTCCCTGTTTGGTAATTTCCTGCTTGCAAGAGACATCTGCAGACAAAGATGTTATGGAAGCTAACGTTTTTAACACTATTGCTAACGCAGCATCAAATCTGCGTATGATGTCAGTATAATCTTTGTGTATATCGGATTTAAGGACGAGTTCCAGTTCTCCAGCAATAGTTTGCAATACCTGCGCACCAATGGTACCAGATACGCCTTTGACAGTATGGGCAAGCCTTACTGCAAGTTCCTGATTATCCTTTAAGATTGCCTCTTGAATAGTAGCAGTTGTATTCTGATTATCCAGATAAAATTTTGTCAGCAAATTGATATACAGTTTCATGTTGCCTCCTACTCTGGATAGTCCCAAATCTGTATTTATTCCAACCAGATGAGGCAAAACAACCTGAAGTGTTTTATCTTCTGTCTTTTCCTGAACTCTGTTGGTGTAGCTTTCTGGTAGTGCACGTTTTTTTGGTTTAATCCATTTGGCCAGAATTTTGAATACTTCAGAAGGGTCTATGGGCTTGGTAACATAATCGTTCATGCCGAGATTTAAGACTTCTTCGCGTACACCGCTAATGGCATCAGCGGTCATGGCAATAATGGGTATATTTTCTCTATGGATTTGATTTTCCCATTTTCGAATCTCAATTGTTGCTGTACGCCCGTCCATAACCGGCATCTGAAGATCCATAAGCACGATATCATATGGATTCTCGTCATGCGCTGTTTTAAACTTATCCAAACCAATTTGTCCATTCTGGGCTACGGCCACCCAAAAACCTTCATCACTGAACAGTTCTACTGCCAACTGTTGATTGATCTCATTATCTTCTACAAGAAGCAGATGCGCACCACGAATAAGATCAAAGCCATCGGGCAAATCGATTTTTCTTTTACCCATTTCAATTTTCTGTTCTATAGCGTGTCCAAATGCCCCCATAGTTGCATCAAATAAAAGCGACGGTGTAACAGGTTTAAGCAGGAAACCATCTAAATTGATCTGTTTGGCTTGATTCATAACATCTTCACGGCCGTATCCTGTTATCATGATAATCTTAGGAATAGTAAGCAGACCAAGGTTCTGCTTGATTTGTTTTGACACTTCGATACCGTCCATGCCCGGCATTTGCCAGTCTATAAAAACAAGACCATAGGGTTTTTTTCCGGAAGCATCCTCAGCTTTGATCATTTCTAAGGCTTGTTCTCCAGAGGATGTAATATCGATCTGAAAGTTAAATTTTTCTAAATAGCTTTTAAGCACTTCACAACAGGTCATATTATCATCTGTAACAAGAACCCTAAGACTCTGAATCGCTTCTGGAATGATATTAACACGTTCCTGAATTTTTTCATGCCGGTCGAATCTTAAAGAAAAAAAAAAAGTA
>PDZT01000364.1 GCA_002753105.1 Deltaproteobacteria bacterium YD0425bin50
GACCAGTCCCAAAATCCTTCCCCAAATGAACTCAATGAAAATCAAGGTAAGTTATTAATTCAACTTGCCCGAAAAACAATTATGGAACGACTTGGAGTTCCAGTCCCGAACGATATGAATGAAAATTTAAAAACGATTCCAGCAGATGCACACTTACAACAACACCGAGGAACTTTTGTAACCCTAAAATTACATGACAATCTGCGTGGGTGTATTGGTAATATTGAAGCGCGTGATTCCATTGATGATAGTGTAAAACGAAATGCAGGTAATGCAGCATTTCATGATTTTCGATTCCGTCCCTTAACTAAAGAAGAATTGAGCGAAGTAGAAATAGAAGTCAGTATTTTAACAACACCAAAAGAGCTTGAATATAAAGACGCGAATGATCTTAAAGCCAAACTCCGGCCAAATATTGATGGGGTGATTATTCAAAAAGGGGCGGCCAGTGCAACGTTTTTACCTCAAGTTTGGGAACAGCTTCCGAATGTGGACTTATTTCTGAGTCATCTATGTCAAAAAGCTGGGATTGGATCAACTGCATGGAAAACAGATAAACTGATTGTTCATACTTATCAGGTTCAGTATTTTGAAGAACATTAACTATATAGAATTTTCGATTTTCGATTTTTGATTTTCAATTGCTCGCTCCCATACAGGTGTTGATGATGAATAATATTTGTGTACTCTTAGTTGATGATGAAGTAGATTTTTTGTCTGTAATGTTAAAACGTCTAAAAAAACGGAATATTCAATGCTATGGCTTTCATAGTGGGGAGGAAGCGTTACTATTTTTAAATCAGCATGATGTTGATGTTGATGTTGTGATACTTGATGTCCGCATGCAGTTCATGAGCGGTATTGAGACCCTGACTGTAATCAAAGAAAAATATCCCTTGATTGAGGTGATTATGCTAACGGGTCATGCATGTTTGGATGTTGCTAAACAAGGTATGGCTTATGGCGCGTTTGATTATTTTATGAAACCAGTGGATGTGGATGAATTGATGTTTAAAATTCAAGACGCATATCAAAAAAAACAATTGAAACAAAAAAAACAAAAAACGGATTAAAAAGATGATCCACATAGTCATCGGCACCAAAGCTCAATTGATAAAAATGGCGCCTATTATGTGTAAATTACATGAAAATAATATCTATTATAATTTTATTTTTACTTCTCAGCATCTTGAAACAATCGATTCAATGCTTCACAAATTCCGGATTAAAAAACCGGATTATATTATGTACAAAGGTCATCAAGACGTAACATCGCTATTTCAAATGCTCAGATGGCTTATATCCTGTTTATATGAAACCATTCAAAATTTAAGTATCATTTTTCAAAATGATAAAAACGGAATAGTTCTGGTACATGGAGATACTTTTTCTACACTTATAGGAGCAATCATTGGAAAAATTGCCGGTTTACAAGTCGGTCATATTGAATCCGGTTTAAGATCATTTAACATTTTTCATCCTTTTCCAGAAGAATTAACCCGTTTAATGGTATTCAGGCTTTCGGATTATTATTTCTGTCCGGGTAACTGGGCTTTAAATAATTTAATGAAATACAGGAATAAAAAAAAAATCAATATCGGCGCAAATACTCTATATGATACGTTAAACATGGTCATGCAGGAAAAATTTGAAATAAATCTTCCTTTAAAACCATTCGGAATCGTTTCTATACACAGGTATGAAAATATTTTTAACAAACACTCCCTTTTAAAATGTATTGATATAATTGAAAAAATTTCTGAACACTATTTTTTACTTTTCATTCTTCATCTGCCTACCCAAAAACAGCTTTTACGATATGGAATGTATCATAGATTAAAAAATAACCCTAACATTGAATTAAGACAAAGATATAATTATGCAGACTTTATGTATCTTCTGACGAATAGCGATTTTTTAGTTACAGATGGTGGAAGTAATCAGGAAGAATGCTCATATCTTGGCACACCCTGTTTACTTTTAAGAAAAGCGACTGAACGAATCGAAGGGCTTAAAAAAAATACAGTCATTTCAGAATATAACATGCCTCTTATAAATGACTTTTTTGATAATCTATCAAAATTTAAAACAGAACCTATAAACTTAATTCATTCACCATCAGAAAAAATTATAGAAATATGTAAAGATTTTGCTTGATACGATTCGACCAACCTTTAGATACTCCCGTTACTCTACCGCTTCGCAAGATTTGATAAAAATATTGCAATGACATGGTTAATCGGTTAAAGTGAATCCCTGTTATCGGCAATCATCTTATATTTCTTTTAGTTCATCCTGAACCCGATTTTATAATCAGGCGCGATTTTCGCATATACAATAAATATTATTAAATGTTAATTATATTCAATTTGACAAGATTTCATCAACCATATCTGATAAAAAAATTCAAGTTTTCTTTGTATTCAAGATGTAAGGTCTAAAAAAAATTAAAGCTATTGTTAAAGATGTTTATATATTACGTGCATATTTTAAAATCCAAGAAAATTCTGGAATTTAGGATGATATTATGAAACGGACGTTTTCTTCTTATGGACCAGTGAGCACATCAACAAATTACTATGTGCCAAGAACCGAGCTTATTAATCAGGCATATAATCAATTAACAGGTGTAAAGATTGAAGAAGGTCACTACTTTACAGTCTGGGCGCCAAGACAGACTGGTAAAAGCTGGATTATGAATCAAATTTCAGCAAAATTTGTTCATGACGACCGTTTTTATACTGTATCTTTTAGTATGCAGATACCTGATATTGATATGCTTGGTGCTGCCAATTATATCATTTCCAAACTCAACGATAAAATTGGGATCAACATACCCAAAATCGACAAGATAGATCATTTTCAGGATGCTTTTAGAAGCGAATTTCTCGATAAACCACTAATATTAATTATTGATGAGTTTGATTATTTAGATGAAGAAACCATCAATAGGCTTGTTGGAGCATTTAGAAATATGTATAATGAAAGGAAAAATGAATTAGCCCAACATATTAGCGCGTTAACCTATATGCTTCATGGTTTGGCATTAATCGGCGTCAGAAGCGTTCTTGGAATTGAAAATGTCAAAGGCTCTCCGTTCAATGTTCAGCGAAGCATTCACATCCCCAATTTGACCTATTCTGAAACAAACGAGATGTTTCACTGGTATCAACAAGACTCAGGCCAGACAATTGAACAGGACGTGATTGATACGATTTATGAAGAAACAAAAGGTCAGCCCGGCCTTGTTTCATGGTTTGGTGAATTACTTACAGAAACATACAACAAAGATAAACAAAAATGCCTTGATATGGATTATTTTGAGCATGTTTATTCTTACGCTTCAAAGGTTTTGCCTAATAATACCATCATGAACTTAATTTCAAAGGCAAAACAGGAACCTTACAAAGAAACATTGATAGAGTTATTTCAATGTGAAGAAAAAGAAGAGTTTGCATTTCATGATCCAAATATGAATTTTTTATATATGAATGGAATCATAGATTTTGAAGAAGAGGGTAAAAAAAAGTATGTCAAATTTTCATGTCCATTTGTGCAAAAAACCTTATTTGATTACTTTGCATCAAGTATATTTTCATACACCGGCGTTCTTTTACCACCATTTGAACCACTTGGCGATGTTATCAATAACGAAATGCTGAACATCCCTAATCTAATCAAACTCTATCAAAAATACCTGATCAAAAATTCACATTGGCTGTTTCAAGATGCGCCAAGACGTAAAGACTTACGAGTTTTTGAAGCCGTCTATCATTTTAACTTATTCATGTATCTTTCAAAGTTTTTGCAAAGGCGGGGAACGGTTACGCCAGAATTTCCAACAGGTAATGGGAAAATCGATATTTTAATTCATTATAAAGAAAAATTGTATGGGTTGGAATTAAAAAGCTTTTCTGATGAATTGGCTTATCATGATGCGATTATTCAGGCCGCCAAATATGGAAGTCAACTGAAATTAAAAGAGATATACTTGCTTTTTTTTGTAGATTTTATCGATGATAACACTAGGCAACGGTTTGAAAAAGCGGTTTTGGATCAGGAAACTCATGTAAATGTTGTTATACTATTTGTAAGTACAAATTGGACTTGTACAAGTGCAAAAAAAACTGAATGAAGCAAAAAAAATCGGCCTTGAT
>PDZT01000052.1 GCA_002753105.1 Deltaproteobacteria bacterium YD0425bin50
CGAATGAAACTCAACAAACGTAATTTTTTAATTATCCTGTTATTAATTCTTTCAGGATTCTGGTATTGCCAAAACGCAGTTGCGCAGACCAAAACGACAACTTTTCCAATTCCGTCCATTCAAATTGGAATTGGTAAAACCAACGAACCTGAAGAAGTCGCTGTAGCGCTTGAGGTCATTGCGCTGTTAACCATTCTCACGTTAGCCCCTGCCCTTATGGTGCTTACCACACCGTTTACCCGAATTGTTGTTGTGTTTCATTTTCTCCGACAGGCATTGGGAATACAAACCAGCCCGCCGAATCAGGTTATTTTAGGTCTGGCGATGTTTATGACCTTTTTTATTATGAAACCGATATGGACCACTGTTTATGAAACGTCATTATCACCCTATATTGATAAAGAAATGACGTATCAGGAGGCATTTGAAAAAGCGCAAATCCCGATCCGTGAATTCTTGCTTCTGAATACCCGAGAAAAAGATATTGCACTGTTTATTAAATCCACTAAATCACCAAAACCGCAAAACAAAGAAGAGCTTTCTTTACTGCTGCTCATTCCGGCTTTTGTGATTAGCGAACTCAAAACTGCGTTTATCATTGGATTCGTGTTGTATGTACCGTTTTTGATTATCGACATGGTTGTGGCCAGTGTTCTGCTGGCTATGGGAATGATGATGCTGCCGCCTGTTATGATTTCACTGCCATTTAAAATCATGTTGTTTGTTCTTGTCGATGGATGGAATATTTTAACGGGTTCTTTATTAAAAAGCTTTGTGATCGGATCATGACACCCGAATTTATCATTGATTTTGCCAAAGAAGCAATTTTACTAACAATTATGATATCCATGCCCACGCTAGGCATTGGCTTAATTGTCGGTTTATTAATCAGTATCTTTCAGGCGGTTACGTCAATTCAGGAAATGACCCTGACATTTATTCCGAAAATACTGGCTGTATTTCTCGGCCTGCTTTTTTTTGCTCCATGGATGCTTGAAAAAATGATGACTTACACGATCAAGGTCATCAACAATATTCCTATGTATATCCGTTAATCATAGATGGATATTTTAAATATATACACCCCGGAGCACATGAAAATATTTACGCTCATTTTAATCCGGACGAGCGTAATGATATTCATGTTTCCATTGCTGGGAAGCCCGATGTTTCCAATGTTCGCGAAAGCGGGTTTATCCATCATCATTTCATTTCTATTATATCCCATAGTTCCAGTAACGCCTGAGCAATTACCTGATAATGTAATTGATGGGTCAATTCTTGTGGTTTCCGAAACACTCATTGGGTTTAGCCTTAGCCTCACCGTTACCATTTTTTTTGGTGCAATTCAATTAACAGGTCAACTGATTAGTATGCAGATGGGGCTATCTATGATCAATGTTGTTGACCCGCAAACAGGCGCCAATGTCTCAATTATGGATCAAATTGGCTATTGGGTGGTATTATTGGTTTTTCTAATACTTAATGGACATTATATGATGATTTCGGTATTTGTGGATAGTTTTCGATTGATACAACTGGGTCAGTTTGACTTAAAATACGGGTTACTCCGTCATTTTTTTGATCAAACAACCATTTTATTTGAGCTGGGTATTAAAATTGGTGCGCCAGCAATTGCTGCCCTGATGTTTACCAATGTGGCTTTTGGCATTATTGGGAAATTCTCTCCACAAATGAATATTATGATGGTTGCATTTCCATTTAATATTGGTATTGGACTCGTACTTTTTGGTGTCAGTTTAGACATTATTCTTAGTATTACTCAAACCTATCTGATTGATTTCAGAACATTATTAAATAGCATTATTGTTTGGCTCAGAGGGGGGTAATGGATTATTTTCGATTTTCGATTTTCGATTTTCGATTTTTAAACTAAAAACTTGACATAACGAATGTAGTGTGTCTTATCAAACAGAAAAATTCAGACAAAGGATAGGATCAATGATAATGAGGGTATCTATCAAAGTTAGCATCGTCAGTGTTCTTTTTTTAATTGTCGTAGGTATCTGTGCATTGCAAGCAACAGGCGTGATGAACAGCAATGAACCCAAACGATCTGATGTTATCAAAATTGCTCTTCCATCGGATATAAAAAATCCGGAAATGCCTCCTGTGTATTTCAAACATGATATGCATACCACCCAATTACCGGATACGGATTGCAGCGGTTGTCATCAGAAAAAAGAGAATAAGTATCAGTTTGATGGTATGCGTACACAAGTCAAGTCCTACGATGAGTTGATGACGTATTATCATGAGTTGTGTATTGGATGTCATCAGAAAAAACAAAGCAGTACAGAAAAAACACTTCCTACCGAAGCTTCCTGTCGTGGATGTCATAAAGAAGAATTTTCAGGCATTGTCGATTTTAAACCGATTACATTCAATCGGTCTCTTCATTATCGACATGAACAATCTGAATCGATTAAACAGCCTCAGCAGGAAAAGAACTGCGCTGTCTGTCATCATGAATTTGATGAGATTCAAAAAAAGCTGATTTATACTCAAGGCAAAGAAGGCGCTTGTCGGCATTGTCATCTGAAGGAAACCAAAGACAATGTTAGAAATATGCAATCAGGATCGCATGAGTCTTGTGTAAACTGTCATAATGCCCTGTCTCAGAAAAAAATCGCATCAGGCCCTATTACCTGTTCGGGTTGTCATGATCCAGAAGAACAAGCTAAAATCAAGCAGATGACTTCAATACCCCGATTACAGCGAAATCAACCCGATAAAGTCCTGCTTGCTTCCCAGATTCAGTTAGCCAGCGGGCAACAAGCGGAGCGCATTGCGTTCATGCCAGTTGCGTTTGATCATGTGCTGCATGAACAGAAAATGGATACCTGTCATCAGTGTCATCATTCGAGCATGGAAGGATGCAGCAAATGTCATACGTTAAGCGGGGATAAGAAGGGAAATTTCGTTTTATTATCGCAATCCATGCATTTACCAGAAAGTGATCGGAGTTGTATTGGCTGTCATAAAAAGGCAAGTCAAGAAGGAGCATGTGCGGGATGTCATTCACAAATGACTGCTGAAGAAATGTCAAAAGGCCAGTGTGAGAATTGTCATGTTCAGCTTGATATGCCTTCAGCTCCCTTGACAGAAGAAGGGCGTTTGAATGTGTTAGATACGTTGATTGCAAAACGTCAGAATCCTGTTGAAACCTATGATGAAACGAAAATTCCAACAGAAGTCAAGATTGATGGCATGATGAATGAGTATGAAGGCGTGAAGTTGCCTCATGCGAAAATCATTCATGCGCTTGAAAAGTCTTTGTTAAAAAATAAAATGACCCTATTCTTTCACAGAAATCAGGGAACGGTATGCTTAGGGTGTCATCATCATAGTCCAGCTTCAAGCAATCCGCCGCCCTGCGCGAGTTGTCATGGTAAAGCATCGCAATCGAATGCATCAGAACGGCCGAACCTGAAAGCAGCATATCATGGACAATGTATGGGATGTCATGACAAAATGAATATTCAAAACGTTAAATCAACTGATTGTACAGTTTGTCATCTGAAACGAGCTGAAAATCTGCAACAACCAGAAAAAAACGAACAGAGGTAATAGAATATGGGGCTTACCCGCAGAGATTTTTTATACGGTATTGGGGGTGTAACAAGTTCATTCGTGACGCGAAAGGCGTTTGGTGCAACAAAATCGTTTTCACCCCATGAAAACAGTGTTGGTGTATTACATGATATTACCCGATGCATTGGATGCAGAAAATGTGAAGATGCATGTCATCAGGTGAATCACTTGCCAGACCCCAAACTCTCTTTTAGTGATCTGAGCGTCTTAAATACAGTACGTCGGACGCATTCGGATGTTTATACTGTGGTGAACCGGTTTGAGGTAAATGGTCAGTCTGTGTTTGTCAAAAAACAGTGTAATCATTGTTTGGAGCCAGCGTGTGCATCTGCTTGTTTTGTTAAGGCATTTAAAAAAGAAATTACCGGGCCGGTGATTTATAAAGAATCCCTGTGTGTTGGATGCCGATATTGCATGATCGCCTGTCCATTTAATATTCCTGCGTATGAATATCATAATCCGTTTTCACCCAAAGTAACCAAATGTACCCTGTGTTCAGATCGGTTAAACCAAGGATTATTACCCGGATGCGTTGATATTTGCCCTAAAGAAGCCCTTGTTTTTGGAACAAGGCAACACCTGATCAACATTGCACGGCAGCGAATTGATGAACATCCTGAACGCTATATTGATCACATTTACGGTGAGCATGAAATGGGCGGAACAAGCTGGTTATATATTTCCGGAGTAAAATTTTCGGATATTGGGATGCGGGAAGACCTTGGAACGATTTCTGCGCCAGCGTTAACTGCCGGGCCGTTAAGTGCTGTGCCGATTGTGGTTGGATTATGGCCTGTGTTATTAACTGGAATGTATGCCATATCTAAACGAAAAGAAAAAATAGCTGAAGCTGAGAAAGCAGAAGCTGTAAAAAAAGCCCAGCGTATAATGCAGGAACAGATGGAAACCAAGATTGCTGAGGTGAAATCAAAATCAGAAAAAGAAAAAGAGGCTGCGATTCAAAAGGCAGTTAAACAGGCTGTGGCTGGCGCAGAAAAAAAATTTCAATCAGAAAAAAGTGAAATTGAGGAGGCCAAATCATGACAACCCATTCAGAATCCCGATCTCTGTTGACGCCTTTTAATGTAGTGGCTGGAATTATCGTGATGGTTGGCATTGTGATTACGGGTTTACGGTTTTTTAGTGGACTCAGCACGGTTACGAATTTGGATGACAATAACCCATGGGGATTATGGATTGGATTTGATTTGTTATGCGGTGTTGCATTAGCAGCCGGCGGTTATGTAACATCCGCATCCTGTTATATTTTTGGATTAAAAAAGTATCATTCAGCAGTGCGGCCTGCAATATTAACCGCTTTTCTTGGATATGCACTGGTTGTGTTTGCGCTGCATTATGATGTTGGCAGGCCATGGCGGCTTCCCTATCCGATTTTTTTATCTCAAGGTACAACATCGCTGTTATTTGAAGTCGGTTTATGTGTGTTTATGTATCTAACGGTACTGTTAATTGAATATTCGCCAGCGGCGCTTGAATGGCTGGGGTATAAAAAGGCACGAAATATTATTGTGCGTATGACACTTGCATTAACCATTCTTGGCGTTGTTCTGTCAACCTTGCATCAGTCATCGCTTGGAGCACTCTATATTATTGCACCGTCCAAGCTTCATCCATTATGGTATTCCTCGTATTTACCTGTTTTTTTCTTTATATCGAGTATGTTTTCCGGCATGTCTATGGTGATTTTTGAAGGCAGTCTAGCGCATCGTTATTTACATCACAAAATGGATAAAACGCATTTAACTGAAAGTGAAGGTGTGGTTTTGGGATTTGCAAAAGCCGCGTCTTTTATTATGGCTGGCTATGTTGCCATCAAAGTGATTGGAATTTCAGCAGACAACAACTGGCACTATCTTGCAACGCCGTATGGAGTGTGGTTTTTAGTTGAATTGATCGGTTTTGTTGCCCTTCCTTCATTTGCGTATGCGATAGGGGTTCGTGAAAAAAAGATTCAACTTATTCGGTGGACTGCTTTATGGAGTGTATTGGGAATTGTGTTGAATCGGTTAAACATCTCTTTAATTGCATTCAACTGGCAATTACCAACGTCTGAGCGTTATTTTCCAAGTTGGATGGAAATTGCGATTTCGATATTTATTGTAACAATTGGTGTGCTTGTATATCGTTTTGTTGTTAATCGGATGCCCATACTGTATGAACATCCCGATTATCAGGAACACCATTCGTGATAGTATAGATTTTCAGATAATTAATTGCACAAGGCTAGATGGAGGAGATAATACATTTTAGTATATCTCCGACTGATAACGCCGTGAAATTATTTATCTGAAAATCTATATAGGAGAGACAAAGTATGGAACACATATATTATTCATTGCATGATTTTATGCTTCACAGCAAAACCATCACGTATCTTATTATGGGTGTGATTTTGATTTTATTGCCTCTGTATTGGCGTTTTTTAACTGGAAGAGATGAAAAAAACAGATATTACTAATTACCGTTAAGGAGAGAAACGCATGTACGAGATGTTAACAGGGCCTTTTTTTTGGATATCCATGCTGGTTTTTTGGATTGGCCTTTTGGTTCGTGCCATACTCTACATCAGAGGATTAGATTGGCAATTAGATAGAGTCGCTTATCGCGCTCATCCTAAAATCGGAGCCAAATTCGCTTTGAGGTCTATTGGTTTCTGGTTATTGCCCTTTGGTACTCAGGGATGGAAGAAACAACCTTATATGACGGTTGCATTTTTTCTGTTTCATGTGGGTGCTGTTTTAGTTCCACTATTCCTGATTGCGCATAATATTTTTTTAGAAAATAAAATCGGTTTTTCACTATTTACGATGGATCAGGGTGTTGCTGATTTTTTAACATGGGCTGTAATTTTAGGGACAATTTTGTTGATTTTGCGAAGAATTGCTTTACCCGAAGTGCGGATTTTAACTACTGCGTATGATTATATGATTCTTGTAATTTCAGTTGCGCCGTTTATTACTGGATTGATAGCGCGCTATCATATAGGTGATTATCATTTCTGGCTAATGGTTCATATTTTTTGTGGTGAATTACTATTGATACTGACCCCATTTACAAAATTATCTCATATTATTTTATTTTTTATGTCACGAGCACAACTTGGAATGGATTATGGAATCAAACGGGGTGGAATGAAAGGTGAAGGAATGGCTTGGTAGTATGAATCAAGTCATGAAGAGAAAAAGAGGAGATGCAAGTATATGCCAGAAGGCACGCTTTGTAATAGAAAACCCATTCAAACTGAAGCAGACTTAAAGCGGCTTTTATCTGATACAGGTGGTAAAGAATATTACCGGCAGATGAAAGAACTTGATATAGATTCAGATGCGCTTTGGAATACTATTCAAAAGACATGTAAATCACGGATTCGGACATGGCTTGAAATTTGTGCGCATTGTGGCATGTGTGCTGACAGTTGTTTTATTTATCTGGTCAATGATCGCGATCCAACTCAGGTACCTGCATATAAGATACAATCCACATTAGGCGAAGTTATTAAGCGTAAAGGACGGGTCAACAATGCCTTTATGCACATGGCAATGGAAACTGCATGGGCTAAATGTACGTGTTGTAACCGATGCGGAATGTATTGCCCTCATGGTATTGATATGGGCGTAATGTTTGGCTATTTACGCGGCTTATTATATTCACAAGGATTTGTTCCATGGGAACTGAAAATTGGTGCAGGTATGCATCGGGTTTACCGCGCTCAAATGGATGTGACGGAAGAGGACTGGGTTGAAACCTGTGAATGGATGGTTAGTGAAAATGAAGAAGAGTTGCCGGGATTAAGTATTCCGGTGGATAAAGAAAATGCTGATATTCTCTACACAGTGAACGCTCGGGAAGTTAAGCATTATCCTGAAGATTTGGCAGAAGCGGCAATTTTATTTCATATTGCTGGTGAAAACTGGACGGTCACAAGTAAAGGATGGGAACAAACGAGTCTTGCAATGTTTGCTGGTGATTGGGAAGCTTGTAAACTTCAGGTAAATGGAGTTTATGATGCTATGGAACGGTTAAAACCCAAACGGATGATTGGAACAGAATGTGGACATGCTCATCGGGCTACTGTAGTTGAAGGCCCCTATTGGGCAGGACGTAAAGATGGACTACCACCTGTAAAATGTATGCATTATGTTGAATGGGTGGCGGAAGCGCTTCGCACTGGAAAACTTAAAATTGATCCAGCAAAACGAATAAAAGAACCCGTAACCATTCAGGATTCCTGTAATTATATTCGTAATCATGGCTTAAAAGACATTACGCGTGAAATTGTTAGCTATATTGTTGAACCCGGATATTTCGTGGATATGACTCCAAACCGCGAGCATAATTATTGCTGTGGGGGTGGCGGCGGATTTAACGGTATCAGCTTATATCGCCATCAACGCAACCGGGCATTAATGACCAAAAGAGATCAAATTATGAGTACTGGCGCATCATTGGTTATTGCACCATGTCATAATTGTTGGGATGCTATTCGCGACCTTGAGGAAGAATACAAAATTGGTATTCGCTGGTCATTTTTAAAGCCATTATTAATCAAAATGGTTGAAATTCCTGAGCATTTGCTTCCAACTGAATAATAACCTTGACTATGTCATAATAAATGGAACCGTCATTCCGGGGAAAAACAGAAAACCGAACGTGTTGTATTGCTGATTCAAAAACATCTCCCCCAACTTTTATTTACGCCCCAAAAAACAAGATGGCAGGTTAGACTTCCTGTCTGAACCTGCCATAATTTGTTTAGTTGATTCGATCGAATGGATATTCAATGCTATATCATTAGAACTTCCAGTATCCAATATTGAAGCTTTCAGGGGTCGTTGTAATATGGATACCAATTCGGATGCTTACGTTTTGAGCATTTGTGCCTGAATCTGTAATGGTTACAATATTTGCAAATGTATTTGCATTTGCTGTTGCTGTTTGTACAGCCAAAGTCGTACCTGTCATAATCGTTATAATATCGTCATCCTGATCAATTGAGTATAATAGGTCACCAGCTTTTGATGCTGCTATACCCGTAGAACCGGTTGCATCTAGAATCGTAGCGGTAATGATGGCATTTTTTGCTGCAGCTACGCCAAAATCATGAGATTCTTCACTTTCATCTATACTGATAACCAAGTTTGATGAAGAGCCTCTAAAGAAAGTAGAGGTTAAATCTGGATGCAAAAGCACAGTTTTAATATCAGCACCTTGTACTGTGCCATTAGATGACAGTGCACTAAATGCCCATAAGGTTAAGGGATAATCTAATAAGTAAGAGTTTTCCATGAGGAAATCAAATACTGTCATTTCGTAAAGACTGGGTAAATTTTCAATAAAAGCAGTACGGGTTGTATTAAAAGTAACTCCATAGGTGTTTGAAGTTCCACCCGTATAGGTAAGTGATTTGCCTTTTTCAAG
Organism: Deltaproteobacteria bacterium YD0425bin50; assembly: GCA_002753105.1. Lineage (GTDB taxonomy): Bacteria > Desulfobacterota > Desulfobacteria > Desulfobacterales > YD0425bin50 > YD0425bin50. The sequence continues at coordinate 9,055 of PDZT01000052.1, forward strand.
CCAATATGAGTCATTTGTTGATCCAGCACCCATGTTACCAATGATACATAGAATATACACATCCACTTCATCATCAGCCCAGTTTTTCACTGATACTTTAAATTGATCCCCAGACACATAGTGATGAAGTTCATCACCTAAATCAATATCATAGGGTGACATGGCTCCGCCATCAATGTCTGTATCAATTGACAATGTGTTACTTGAATAGGATAAAATCAATTCAAGTTCTGCAAATGCTTGACCTGCTATCAGGCCAATGGCGACCAAAAAAACGAATGTCATTAAACTAAGTCTGTTTTTCATAATTCTCCTCCTTGTTTTACCTTGGGTTAATTGTGTTTGGCCTTTAAAAAATGTTGGATTAAAATTTCCTGTTTTTTTTATCGACTTCTCTTTGAACATAGCTATCGACAGCCCAACTTGATTTCTTTAGAAAAAAAACAAAAATTTTTTTTCTAAGCGTAGGGTTAAAAAAATTAATCTGAAAAAAGAGAATCATGATCAGCAAACTAATCATTCCTGATATAATTAACAATGGATTTGTAGGTTGTGTTTCATTCAACGTTGTTGTGATAAAACATCCACCTCCGCCGCCACCTTTTTTTGATGCACTATCATCAGATGCCCCAATGTCATTGATTGAAATAATGACCGTATCTTTAGCCTGAAGACCAAAAGAATCACTGACCGCGAGTTCAAAAACCATCTGTCCTCCTTTTGCATCCACATAGGGTGCTGTAAATGAGGGTTTAGCCACTCTCGGATTGGATAGCGTTACTCGAGGCCCAGAAGTTTGTACCCACTGATACACGATTGGATCGCTATTTGGATCATAAGATAGAGACCCATCTAAAGAAACACCATCGCCTTCATTGATTGCCCAATCAAAACCTGCATTTGCAATTGGCGGTTGGTTCGCCCATGTAACATTGACAATTACCTCATCAGTGTCTTTGTAGCCTCTGCGGTCTTGAACCAGCAGTTGAAAAACAAGTACTGCGCCATTGGTTCCTACTTTTGGAGTAGTAAAGCTAACCTGTGGGGCATGAGGATCAGATAAAATGACTGTAGTACCCGAAATCTGATACCAGCTATACACTACAATTTCACTTGAATCTGTGCATGATTTTCCTGCACTTAACAAAACCATAGCGTTCTCTCCAACTGTTTGATCTTCTCCTGCATCTGCTAGAATTACTTCTGCACAGCCAGTTCCATTTGATCCATCATTTCCATTCGAGCCTGAATCCCCAGTAATTGTTAAATTACCTTCAACAAAGGCCATTCCTTTTGCACCAATGCTGTCTGTAGCGATTAATGTAATACTATGAGTACCGGGGGGAAGCGATTTTTTTGTAAATATAGGGCCTATTCCAATGACTCCGGATTTATCAGATACCCAAACAAGAGAATTTCCAGTCAAAATACCCTCTTCTGGATCTTCACCTTTACCTTCAAATACAATTGAATCACCTACTTTATAAGTACTGGTGGCCGTTGGACTGGTAATGGTGGCTACAGGAGGCTTGTTATCTTTTCCGGATATTTCACCAGATTTTACAGATATTGCTATTGAATCACTTCCGCTTAGTCCCTGGGAATCCATGACTGAAAAACTGATGATATATTGCCCTTTGGGTAGATTCGTTGCTGTATAGATAGAACCGGTTGATGTTTGACCATTAATGCTTGAATACCAAGTAAGAGATTCTCCAGATAGTGGCCCCTCCTCAGGGTCTATGCCACTTCCTTCTAAAATGAGCGTATCACCTGAAGCAAAAACCGTTGCATTAGAATGGTTTGTAATTGTAGCTTCTGGTGCTGAATTTCCATCTGTATTGCCTGATAAGTCAGTAACATTGATTGTAATGGATGCTCCGCCTCTCAACCCTTCACTGTCTGCTGTTGTTAAACTAATTACATAAGTTCCTTCTTGTAAACTCGATGCTTTGTATATTGCACCTTTACTTTCTTTACCATCAATACTCGAATACCAGATCAAGCTAGCCGGACTTAACAAGCCTTCTTCTGGATCGGTTGCTGAGCCTTCTAAAGTTAAGGTCGCTCCTTTTACAAGTGTGTTACTGCCTGAGGCATTAGTAATAGTTACAACTGGCGGCTTATTGGCTTCAGTAGCATCAGGAGTTAATGCCTTTACAATAACTGTAACTGATGCGCTTCCAGACACACCTTTAGCATCGGTTGCGATCAGGGTAATGGTATGAGTACCTACAGGCGCATTGTTTGCAACAAAAGCACCTCCAGTTCCTTGACTGCCAAAACTTGTGTACCATGCAAGAGATTTTCCACTGATTGGTGATCCCGTTCCATCCATAGCCCTGCCTTCACACACAATGGCTTGTCCTTCAATAAATTCTTCTCCAGAAGCTGGTCGTGTGATATTGACTTTGGGAATATTTGAACCGATTTGAATGGTAATAAATGTACTTCCTGTGGCATCTTCCCTATCTGTAGCGACAAGTGTAATAATATGACGGCCTTCTGTCAGATTCCGCGAATTAAAAGACATCTTTTCATTTAACACACCTCCTATACTTGAATACCACGTCAATTTCGTTCCTGTTGAATCGGGAATTGGACCGTCTTCACCATCAAAACCGAATCCTTCAAACATCACATACTCGCCAATACCATACATGCTATTGTTGGCTGGACTCGTAATCGTTGCTGTGGGTTTGCTGTTCCCACCTTGATTGACAACGGAAATAACAATTGAATCGCTACCAGTTGTTCTCTTGCTGTCAGTTGCTACAAGACTTATAATATGCGTTCCAACAGAAAGACGTTTATTAATCATGAATGGTTGACGGTCAAGACGACCATCTACATTAGAATACCAGTCAAGTGATGTGCCTCGAGCTGTTGGAATTTGTCCGTCTTCTGGATCATAGGCTGTGCCTTCAAAAATGATGTTTTCACCAACATTAAAGGTTTTACAATTTGGATTCGATTCTGGACATATATGTGCGGGGGTTTTTATGGTTACCACAGGCGGTTTGTTTTGTTCATCGGGTGTGGGTTCTGGAGGCCCATCAGGGTCTCCAATTGTAATGGTTACTGCATCACTACCCGTAGTTCTGTCCCGGTCAGATGCTATCATCGTTACAATATGCACACCTTCTGTAAGCGTATTGGTAATAAAATAACTTCCTTTCCCAATGCGTTTTATATCTTTACTTGAGTACCATTCAAGAGATGTGTATGTGGCTTCTGGAATTGGACCATCTTCGCGGTCACTAGCAAATCCTTCAAATACAACGGCTTCACCAGCAGCAAATTTAGCTCCAGTTAACGGACGAGAAATTTTTGCTTTTGGCGGAGTATTTCCTACATATACGGTAACATAATCCACATATACCTCTCCAGCACTATTGGCGCTTAATGAAATTGAGTGGGTTCCTGTAGTTAATGATGCCATGACCCGTGAGCCTTTACCCAGAACACCATCCCGGTTCGATGCCCACTCTAAACTATCTCCTGTAATTGCGAATCCCTTGGAATTTGCAGCCATCCCAATAAACGTAATACGATCATCTTCATCAAATGAATTACAATAAGTATCATAATCCGGACATTTTTTGAGTGGAAATGTAATGACTGCTGTTCCGGGAGGAACACCTTCAGCAGGCGTTTGACCCGTTGAAATGCTAATCTGTATAGAATCACTGCCTGTTGCACCGTTACTGTCTGTGGCGACCAGACTGATGGTATGGGTACCTTCAATTAAACGGTTAATACGGATCGATGTCCCAGAACCTAACCGCTTGCTCTCTTTATTTGAATACCACATCAGTGATGTATTTGAAGGACCCGGTATGGACCCATCTTCTTTATCTGTTGCAGTGCCTTCAAAAATAATTGTTTCGCCCACGCCATAGGTACTGCCTATAGATGGACTGTTGATTCTTACTTCTGGAGGCTGGTTTTCAACTCGAATGGTAATGGAGTCCACGTAATAAATGCCATTAATGGATACTGCCAAAGAAATTTTATGTGTTCCCGCAGTTAAAGCTGTTTCAATTTTTGTTCCCTTACCGAGATCCCCATCTTTAGTTGATGACCAAGTCAAAGCATCTCCGGGAATTGACATACCGGATCCATCTACTGCTGACCCATTCAGTATTACCTTATCTTTTAAACCATAAGTATTGCATAAGGGATCATCTTGTGGACATGTTTTTTCAGGATAAGTAATTGTTACTTGAGGATCTCCTGCAAAACATACATGAATCATGGGTGATATGACATAAATAGCGAATATCAGTAAACATAAACATCGATGACTGATTGTTACCATTTTTTTTTTGTACATACGATTTATCCTTTCATATAAATTGCTTACTACTTCACTTCAATATTGATGCTTGCAGTTCCTGTAGCAAAATCACTGTCCATTGCAGTCAAGGTAATAATATGTTTACCAACCGAAGGATTATGTAAAACAACTGATGTTCCAGCTCCTGTACCTACAGGCGTCGTGATTGAACCATCTAAACTCGAATACCATGTAAATGAGCTGCCCGGCAAAACGCCATCCCGATCATCAACTGCTTGACCATCAAGAATAAGATCCATCGTGGAACTATTTCCATATTCAAATTTGGTTTTGTCTTTAGGAGATATAATCGTTACCCTTGGTGGACTATTGCCAACGGTAATTGTAATAGAATCGGTTCCTGTTGCACCATCTGAGTCTGTCGCAGTTAAAATAATTTCATGTACACCTTGTGAAAGTGTATTGGTTTCTACTCTTGTGCCAGTACTAATCACCCCATCAATACTTGATGTCCAAACCAGAGACTTTCCTGTCAATTTTCCGTCTTCTTTATCTGTTCCAATCCCATCAAACACAATGGTATTGTTCACATCATAGGTTAATCCTGAAGTCGCTGCAGGAAAAATAATTTCTGCTATAGGAGGTTCATTTCCAATTGTAATTTTGATCGAGTCAGTTCCTGTTGCACCTTTTGTATCTTTTGCAGTTAAGGTAATAATATGCGTGCCATTCGATAAACTGCTCAGTGGAACGGTAAAACCAGTACCAACTCCAATTGGGCCATCTTTACTTGATGTCCAAATCAAATAATCATTGATTGGAAAATATTTTTCCAACGCGCCATCTTCCGGGTCATAACCTGTACCACTAAATGTAATTGAATCTCCAGTATCAAATATTGACGCATCTTCTGGACTTACAATTTCTGCAGTGGGCGGAACATTACCGACTTTGATGGTTATGGAAGCGGATGTTGCCGCCGCACCATTACTGTCTGTTGCAGTTAATACAATCGTATGACTTCCTTCAGACATAGGTAAACCTCCTGTATCAATGATCAGAGATGCACCTGTTCCCAAAAAACCATCTTTACTTGACGTCCATGAAAGCGCTTTGCCTGAAAGACTACCATCTTCCTTGTCTGTTGCGCTTCCATTAAATGTGATAAAATCACCAATTGAAAATACGTTCCCCTCTTTGGGATTATCTATGGTTACTGTGGGTAAATTATTCTTACTGGCATAAGTTGCACCGCCAACGGTAATTTTTACCGAATCACTAAATCTAACGCCTGCGCTGTTTTTGGCTGATACGGTAATCGTATGCACACCTTCTGATAACCCGTTCAATGAAAACGATTCATTCGGTGTGGTCGTTGTAGTACCAGTTCCTGCGGCTGCTGTTGCTGCTGTTGCTGCAGGATCAGATAATACTCCATCAATACTTGATGCCCAACTATAATCGGTTGCTGTTGCCGGATTTCCTGAATCATCGTACATGGTTGCACTAAATGTAATGTAACTGCCCTCTGGATAGGTAGTTCCATTTTGAGGCGAACGAATAGATAGTTTTGCTTTTCTCAAGTCATGGACATTTTCATTACCAGTACATCCAATAAAGATCAAGAAAATGGTTTGCAAAAGAAAGAGTGAAAAAATGACGAATTTTCTGTTCATGGTTTTCATATAAAAACTCCTTACGCATTGTTGGTTAGGATAGTTGAGAAGATACGAATTGATTATATTAGAGACGTGATATGCAAAAAAAATACCAATGTCTGAATCACATATGCGGAAATCCGTGTCATCTATATAATCTGTTGAATCTTTAATCCGTGATCCTAAATAAGGACATTTAAAACCCCCATAGGATTATCAATTAACTCATCAACAAACGATGCATTTGCCAAAATTTCATCGTCAACAATTTGGCATTCAATTCGGGTTGGATGAAAGCCCTGTTGTTCTAACCGAGAATTCAACATGGTTAAAGACTCTTGAATGTATGTGGCAATTTCAGATGACGTGACTTCAAAATACCCTTGGATTTGTTTTTTTAATAGGGAAAAATTTGCCCGTATCTTTCCAAGTTCTGACATTTCAAGTAAAAAAGCAATGCGAACCATGCGCTCTGTACGAGGCGTGTCTTCATTCGGTTGTTTGCCTAGATCAATAAATAATTGGCCAAGTTGTATTTGATTCATCGATAAAAAAGGCAACGGAAATAAAAAACGGCGGGTTGAATCAGATTGATATTTGGTAACCACTTGATATTTTTCTAAAGATTCCAAGGCTTCCTGTATAAGACTTATATCTTGGTCTTCCACATCATGGACTTCGTTCAGCATTTGCAGAAGCTGAGCCTTGATATCATTATTAACCCATTCTTTCTGAGTTACAGTGTCAAATTTTCCTATATTGCCAATCATCTGATTTAATTTGTTTTCCCATAATAAACCACTTCCTTCTATCAGGCGTTTTACATACGAAGAATCAGGAATCGGTGAGTCTAATGCCAGCTTTCGAAGTAAGGTTTGAAGACGTTCGATTCCTAACAAAGCAGCTTTCAGTTTAGGGGAAGAAACTTGCCCTGCACTGTTGAATTTTTCAAAAAGACTGAGAAGGGTTTCATATGGACGTAAACACACGCCTTGTTTTAACCATAACGTAGTTGATTCAGTAGTATTAGATTGGGTTTGTGAGATAAGTTTAAACACGTTCTTGGTATCTGATGAAGCGTTTTGTAATTGAATCTGATCTCCTTCTTTTAACGGTACATACGTTTTGGCTATTACCCGTTTTCCAAGCATGGAAAGTTCAGTTAACGATGAATCCATTTTTTTTAATACTTTGGCTTCAACTACCTGATTTTTTTGGAGAGATAGTGAATTGCTTTTATGGGATTGCTTGGGGTCAAGAATTACATCTGAGGATGAAATGAGTATCTTGGAAATTTTGGGTAATATCAATGAAATGTTTCTCCTTCAAATTCTTGCTCTTAATCTTAATCTTGCTCTAGTCTGAGCCTTTGTGATCACTATGTTCTTTCTGCATATGAATAATCTTCTGTTTAAATTCCAGAACAAGTTCAACTTCACCTTTATTCATTGAAAGCGTATCTGCAATAGCTTCAGGCGAAAATCCCTGTTCGTGTAATTTCATAATAGCCTGTTGCTGGACATCGATGGTGTTATCCACAGTATGTTCAGGTTGAAATGTCGTTTCTTTGCGAGATAAATAAGAGTCTGCCCGGTTAAGGAGTAAATTTAGGCTTGTAATCCGTGAATCCATGTGTTCATTAAATTGCTGTATTGTATTTCGTTGTTCTTGTAATTGTTTTTCAAATTGTTCAGCAGTAGTCTTGGTTTCTTTTAAGACAGGTTCAATGATATTTGTTATTTTACGAGCCAATTGCGTGGATGCAGATTTAATGATTTCTGATTTCCAACGTGTCCAAATATAAAAAATTAACATCAATACAAAAAGATCAAAAATTAATTGAAACCCAAACCAGAATTCGAGAACAGTGTTCAAACTTTGACCCCATTTTTTAAACCAAGGTATCTAACAGACGGCCTTTAATACCAGACGTTTGACGTTTCCTGTTTTTTTTTTTGTTTATTTTTTTCTGTTGGGCAAATTGTTTATTGCCAGAACGCTCATGATCAGTATTAATTAGTTCTGAATTTGATGATTCCTGAATCGTTTCCCGTTGATCCAATTCCCGCTCAGGTTGATTGGCACCAGCCATTTGGGTTGCATCCATTTGAGCTGGACGAAGATGTTGTGCTTCAAGTGCGTTACTACCTTGCTGGACTACAATATTTAGATTAGGTATTGTTGTCATCAGTTCCTCCCGCACTTTGTGTTGACTATTTTACGATTTTCGATCCAACAGACCGTTGTAGTAGAGACAAGGCATGCCTTGTCTCTACAACCTCCTAACTCAATACAAAACTTGTAAATACAACACGTTCTACAGATTTTTCTGATATTTTTTGATTTAAAGCCTCTTTGATTTTTTTTTGGATATCTTTTTTTGAAATGACTTTATCCCCTTCTGTGTGAACAGCCTGCTTTAATACATCATATATTAGTTTTCGGAAATAAGGTTCATTTTGTTTAATCTTATCTACAAATTGTGCAGCCACATCAATATATAAGTCTGCGGAAACAAAGGTAAGATTATCACGATTAGGAGATAGAAAAACAATAAATCCATTGAGAATAGTGGGTACAGCCTGTGAATCCAGTCGGTTTTCTCCTTCTGCTTTTTCCTCAACAGGTTCGGGTTCAGGTTCGGGTTCAGGTTGAGCGGTTTCTGTTGTTGCGATGAGTTGTTCAGGTTCAGGCGTTGGAATTGGCGCTTTTGATCTAAACAACATCAGAGATACGCTTGATATGGACAGAAGTATAACTACGCATGTTGCAATCCATATCCATTTTGATCGGTACCAAGTTGATTTCTTGCGTTTGTCACTCGGTTCAAGAATGACTTGGTCAATAGGTATAACTGGATCATCAATCGATTCATTATCCTGATGATCTTCACTTGTTTCAGAATTGTCATCATCATCATCATCATCTTCTTCTGCGACTTCATCATGTTGACTTAACAGACGATCAATATCGTCTTGTGATACCTGATTAGATGCTGGATCAGTATCAAGGCCGTCAAGATTAGTATCAGGCCCATAGATCAATGAGCTGATTTCATCTTGAGATACAGAATGAAAATCATCTTGCATCGGTTTGGGTGCGTCTTTTTTGGGTTTAGAATCAGCACTGTTAGGATTGAGTAATTGATCTATGTCTTCTTGAGAAATGACTGTGAAATTATCAGCTAATGCAGTTTCAGGTGACTTCGAATCATCATCATCTGATCCGCCTTCTGCAAATAACTGTTCAATATCCTCTTGAGATATAATATCATTTGACTTGTTTTGCTCTTTTGATTTCGCTGGTTCTTTAGCTTTTGGCGTATCAGCCACTGATGCGCTGTTTAGAAGTTGATCAATGTCTTCTTGCGATATGAGATTAGATACATCGTCGGATTCTTCGGGTTCGGGTTGAGGTTGTTTTTTGGAGGGTGATGAAACTGTTTCAAAACCCTGAGCACTGAGTAATCGATCGATATCATCTTGCGATATAATATCTGAACTATCATTGCTTTCTTCGGGTTCGGGTTCAGGTTGTTTTTTGGGGGGTGATGAAACCGTTTCAAATCCCTGAGCACTCAGTAATCGGTCGATGTCATCTTGTGAGATGATTTCTGAACCATCACTCGTATCTTCGGGTTCGGGTTCAGGTTGTTTTTTAGATGGTGATGAAACCGTTTCAAATCCCTGAGCACTCAGTAATCGGTCGATATCATCTTGTGAGATGATTTCTGAACCATCACTCGTATCTTCGGGTTCGGGTTGAGGTTGTTTTTTGGGGGGGGATGAAACTGTTTCAAAACCCTGAGCGCTGAGTAATCGGTCGATATCATCTTGTGAGATGATTTCTGAACCATCATTCGTGTCTTCGGGTTCGGGTTGAGGTTGTTTTTTAGGTGGCGAAGAAACCGTGTTACTGCCTTGACCACTTAATAATCGGTCAATATCGTCTTGTGAGAAAAGGTCAGAACCATCGCTACTTTCTTCGGGTTCGGGTTGAGCTTGTTTTTTAGGTGGTGAAGAAACCGTGTTCATGCTTTGCCCACTAAGTAATAAATCAATATCTTCTTGTGAGATCAGGTCTGAACTATCGCTGTCTTCTGGTTCCGGTTGAGGTTGTTTTTTGGGAGGCGTTTTAACGCTTTGCCCACTGAGTAAAAGGTCAATATCCTCTTGAGAGACAATTTCGTTGGTATCAATGTCATCTTCAACTATTTTTGGTTTAGCCTGCGGCTTACTTGCTGATTTAGGTGCATTTTTTTTAGGTTTATCAACAGTAGGTACATCTGGGGGTTCTAAGGACAACAGTCGGTCAATGTCTTCTTGTGAAATGAGGTCTAGTTCATCATCCAGATCAATTTTAAGTTTGTCTTTGATAGC
>PDZT01000365.1 GCA_002753105.1 Deltaproteobacteria bacterium YD0425bin50
TATCCGGGCGGTGCTGTTTTGGAAATATATGATGAACTTGCAAAAACGGATATCCGCCATATTCTTGTTCGGCATGAACAGGCAGCAGTTCATGCTGCAGATGCTTATGCACGAGCTAAAAACTGTGTTGGTGTAGCTTTAGTAACTTCAGGTCCCGGAGCGACAAATACAGTTACGGGAATTGCTTCAGCGTATATGGATTCTATTCCGATTGTTGTTTTTACAGGCCAAGTCAATACGCCGCTGATTGGAAATGATGCGTTTCAGGAAGTGGATATCGTAGGTATTACGAGGCCATGTACAAAGCACAATTATTTGGTTAAAGATACCAATGATCTTGCACGGGTAATCAAAGAAGCGTTTTATATTGCACGATCTGGGCGTCCCGGGCCTGTTCTGGTTGATATCCCTAAGGACGTATCCATTATGGCTGTTGAGTTTCAAAATCCACCGCCTGTATCTTTAAGATCATATCGGCCCACATATAAGCCGAATATGAGACAAATCAGTAAGGTGGTAGAATGTATTCAGAAAGCACAAAAACCGATCATTTTTTCAGGCGGCGGTGTAATTCTTTCAAGTGCATCGGACGAGCTTAGGAAACTTGCTCAAAAAGCATGTATTCCTGTAACTTCCTCATTGATGGGTCTAGGCGGATTTTCAGGAACCGATCCTTTATGGTTAGGAATGCCCGGGATGCATGGTACGTATCGAGCCAACATGGCCATCAGTGAATGTGATTTGATGATTGCTGTTGGAGTAAGATTCGATGATCGGGTAACTGGAAAAATTGATGCATTTGCTTCTAAAGCAACGATTGTTCATATTGATATTGATCCAACATCCATTCATAAAAATGTGGCAGTATCGATACCTATTGTGGCTGATTGTAAAGAAGCGTTAATTGCATTAAATGATCTTTTAGAAAAAGAAAAGTTGGATATGATTGAAGAAAAAAGATCAGGTTGGCTTAAACAAATTAGTGACTGGAAAGCAACTGGACAGTTATCGTATAACCAAAAAGATACGATTAAACCTCAGTATGTTATAGAAAGACTCTATGAGTTGACTCAGGGAAATGCAATTATCACTACTGAAGTTGGACAAAATCAAATGTGGGCTGCACAGTATTATCATTTTAAGCAACCCAATCATTTTATTACATCAGGTGGATTAGGCGTTATGGGTTTTGGGCTTCCTGCTGCTATTGGTGCTCAAGCTGCGTGTCCCAATTGTATAGTGGTGGATGTTGCTGGCGATGGTAGTATTCAAATGAACAGTCAGGAGTTTGCAACCGCAGTTCAGCATAATTTACCCGTCAAAGTGGTGATTTTAAATAATCGCTACTTAGGTATGGTACGACAATGGCAGCAGTTATTTTACGGTAAGCGCTATTCTTCTACAGATATGGCACATGCGCCGGATTTTATAAAACTTGCCGAAGCGTATGGGGCTGTTGGATTAAGAGCAACGAAACCTGAAGAAGTAGATCAAGTACTGACTGAAGGCTTATCTCAACCTAATGTGGTGATTATGGAGTTTTTGGTTGAACGTGAAGAAGGGGTTTACCCAATGGTTCCAGCAGGAAAAGCTATAACTGATATGATTTTGGTTTAATCTAACGAAGGATAATATCATGGATCAAAAATATATTTTATCCCTTTTGGTTGAAAATGAACCCGGTGTTCTGTCAAGGATTTCAGGTTTGTTTAGTGGGCGTGGTTATAATATTGAAAGTTTAAATGTAGCAGTAACTACTGATCCACAAATTTCAAGAATTACAATGGTAACACGAGGAACACCAACGATCGTTGAACAAATTAAAAAACAATTGAATAAATTAATCAATGTCATCAAGGTGTATGATCTTACTGGAGATGATTATGTTGAAAGAGAACTTGCAATGATTAAAGTTCGCGCTGAAGATCAACATCGCGCTGAAATTTTAAGAATGGTAGATATTTTTCGATGCAAAGTTGTGGATGTCAGTGCCGAATCCTATACGATTGAAGTTACTGGAACCGCTGATAAACTTGAAGCCATCTTAAAACTGCTCAAACCGATGGGGATTAAAGAAATTGCAAGAACGGGTAGTCTTGCACTACTCAGAGAGTCGAAGTAAAGGCCTTGATCATCGTTTCGGCCACAATGTAGGGGCGATGCTTGTCATCGCCCTTTTGGAGGGCGAACACAAGGTTCGCCCCTACTATATATAATTTAAAACACAGCTTAATTTAAGGAGGAAAACAATGGCAAAAATTGATTTTGGTGGTGTGGTTGAAGAAGTCATTACGATAGATGAATTCCCGCTTGCAAAAGCAAAAGAAGTTTTAAAAAATGAAACCATTGCAGTTCTGGGTTATGGCGTTCAAGGCCCTGCACAGGCATTGAATCTAAAAGATAACGGATTTCAGGTGATTATTGGTCAGGTAAAAGATGATCATTACTGGCCAAAAGCTGTAGCCGATGGTTTTGTTCCCGGAAAAACGCTTTTTACAATAGAAGAAGCTGTACAAAAAGGGACAATTATTATGTACTTGCTTTCAGATGCTGGACAAAAGGCAATTTGGCCTGTAGTTAAAGCTAACTTAAGCAAAGGTAAAGCGCTTTATTTTTCACATGGCTTCTCAATTGTGTATAAAGATCAAACCAGTATTATTCCGCCGAATGATATTGATGTGATTTTAGTTGCACCTAAAGGCTCAGGCCGAAATGTACGGTTGAATTTTCTCGATGGCAGCGGCATCAATTCAAGTTATGCTATTTTTCAGGACTATACAGGTCATGCTATGGATAGAGCCTTAGCATTAGGCATTGGCGTTGGCTCAGGTTATTTATTTCCAACGACATTTGAAAAAGAAGTCTATAGTGATTTAACCGGAGAACGCGGCGTATTGATGGGATGTCTCGCTGGTGTTATGGATGCTCAGTATACTATTTTACGAAAAAAAGGACATAGTCCAAGTGAAGCATTTAATGAAACCGTAGAAGAGTTGACTCAAAGTCTTATTCGGTTGGTTGCTGAAAATGGTATGGATTGGATGTTTTCTAATTGTAGTACTACAGCTCAACGAGGCGCTTTAGACTGGTCACCCAAATTCCGTGATGCCGTTGCTCCTGTATTTGAGGAATTGTATGAAAGCGTCAAATCAGGCAAAGAAACGAAACGGGTTTTAGAAGCAAACAGCGCACCGGATTACATGGTAAAACTCAAAGCTGAATTAGATGTTATCAAAAATTCAGAAATGTGGCGAACTGGAGCAGCAGTACGGTCGCTTCGTCCAGAAAATAGAAAAAAGAAATAATAAGTCTAAGGCTGACGACATAGGGATAAGGTCTATCCTTTCCCTATGGTATTTGCCAGTGGAAATCCATTTGGATGTGAATAAAGGGAGGCTATATGCAATCTATTCGAGAAATACGTACTGTTGGGGAGGGGGGAATAATACATAATCTCCCCCAAATTTTTTGGGGACAAGAAGTAGAGATTATTATTTTTCATTTACATGATCAAAACCAAGACCAAACGCGTATTAAAAAAAAAAGATTACAAGGGTGTTTACAAGATTACGCTAAGCCAGAGCTAATTGAAATGGAGAAAGATGCATGGTCTCAAGCGATAGGAGACAAGCATGTGTATAGTTGATGCCAACGTTGTGTTAAGATATATTCTTAATGATCATCCAAAACTGTCGCCGATTGCCGCTGAGGTCCTTGAAAATCATAGAGCTATCTTAGTAACAGAAGTAATGTGTGAAATTGTTTATGTTCTTCAGAAAGTTTATAATGTTCCCAGCAGAGAGAAGTAAAATGAAACCAATAATCATATATGATACAACGTTAAGGGATGGTATGCAGGGTGAGCATATCAGTTTTGGTCCCGGTGAAAAAATCAGAATTGCCAAAAGACTTGATGATATCGGTGTGCATTACATAGAGGGTGGCTGGCCCGGCTCGAATCCTGCTGCAATTCGTTTTTTTGAAATGGCAAAAGAAGTTCAATGGAAACAAGCGAAACTTTCAGCTTTTGGATCCACACGAAAGCCGTGTATTCAGGCAGACGAAGACGCGAATCTTCAGGCACTGATTGCAGCAGAAACTCCAGCAGTAACCATTTTTGGAATAGAGTTTAAATTCAAT
>PDZT01000366.1 GCA_002753105.1 Deltaproteobacteria bacterium YD0425bin50
CAACTCGCTGATGGCGGAAGATTAGTTATTCCAGTCGGAGATCAACATAGTCAGATTTTAACGAAAATAAAAAAACAAAAACAGGCAATTCAACAAGTTCCCTTGGGAGGCTGTCGTTTTGTTAAGCTAATTGGCGAACATGGATGGCCTGTGTAGAACACCTTACTTTACCTTAAAAGAGATTAAGAGATGGCATTGAATATTAAAAAGAAAATGATTTTTGGTGCATTGGCAATTGTTGTTTTCGTTATGAGCCTTTCTCTGATTTTAACCGCAATAGCCATTAATCGACAACAGATGCGATTGTTTAATGATTTATTAAAACAATCTATTCGGATTGTGGTTAAAGGATTTTCAGACCTAAATGAAAAATTAAGTCAGGATACAAACCGGTTAAGTCAAATCAGTAATGTGGGGTCAACACTTCAGTTTTTATCAGAAAACAGAAATGGGAATATAGAATTTACAAAAAACATCTATGCTGAGGTGCTCAGACAAATCTATCCGATCGTACAAGGCAGTCCATTACATCGGGTATTTTTTTATGATGCCCAGAAAAATTTAATTGCCTTTTCCATTAAACATTCAGATGCAATAGTACTAGGTTACCCTCATGAATTCGAAAAAAAAGTATTCTATGTAGCTCAAATTAAAGCTGGAGATGATTTGCTTCAGGCAGAATTTCAACCGAATCGGGATATCGTTGTGGATTTGGATGATTCCCATCTCATTTGCAAGGAAACAACATCACATTTCACGCTGATTCAAAAAACATTAGCTCTTATTGCCAAAACACCGATTCATGCTGAGGTTTATAATGTTTCTACAGAAAAAATGGAACCAAGTCAGGTTGGGTCTGTTATTGTTACCTATTCAATTCAACAAAATTTGATATCCGATTTAGCGGGGTTAACTAAAACTGAAATCAATATATATAGCCATAAACAATTGACTCTGGGTACCATTCCACAATACACAACGCTTGATGTTATTCAAACGGACAAGCTTAAACAAGCATCGGATATGCTTCACCAAGAAATCCTTTTTACGGATAAACAATTACATGAACAGAGCTATTTCCAAGGTATTCTACCCATTTTCCATGATCAAAAGTATATTGGCGCCATTTGTGTGTTGTATTCAAAAATAATTGCTAAGGCTAATGTATGGCAATTGATTCGTTTAATGATTTATTTATGCATTGCTTGCATTATATGTATCGTTATCCCATTAGTCATTTATTTTTCTAATCGATTTATTTCAAAACCAGTGATGCATCTTGAGTTATTCATGCTTGAATTCTCCAAAGGGAATTTAACAGTTCAAAGTAGTATTTACACTCACGATGAACTCGGACGATTGTCTGTTTCTGCCAATCACTGTATTCAAAATTTTCGGGTGCTGATTGAAGGAATGATGGATGACATGAATCATCTGAAATTTTCTTCCTGCAATTTAACAAGTATTTCCAATGAAATACAGAAGAGTTCTGAGGCTATGCTCGTACAAGTCAAGGATTCAACGACTACAATTGGTAATACGCTTCAGCAAATCAGCACTATGTCGATGTCCGCAGAAAATGTTAAAGGACAAATTGAATCTGTGGTTCATTCATCAACCACAGTGAATGAAAAGATGCATGAAATAGGTAATCGGACAAAGCATGTTTCTGAATCTGTGAATAATGTGGCCTCTGCGATTGATCAAATGTATGCCTCTTTAAATGAAATATCCAAAAATTCAACAAGATGTGCTATTGTTACAAATGAAGCCTCACAAATGGGACAGCATTCTTCAGATATCGTGAACAATCTATCTGTTGCCGCAAAAGAGATTGGAATGGTCGTTGATGTAATTAAAAGTATTGCAAGCCAAACCAATTTGCTTGCACTGAATGCAACAATTGAAGCGGCTGGCGCTGGTGCTGCTGGAAAAGGGTTTGCAGTGGTGGCGAATGAGGTTAAAGAATTAGCAAGGCAAACCGCAACTGCCACAGAAGATATTCGCAATAAAGTTCAAACGATGCAGGTCAATACCCAGCAGGTCATTACCACAATTCAAAAAATTGTCGCAGTTATTCTTGAGATTAATTCCATTATGAGTACAATTGCTGCAGCGGTTGAACAGCAAACTGCAACAATCAATGAAATTTCTAAAAATATATCAACAACAGCATCAGAAGCCGAAACCGCATCAACTTTTGTTCAGGAAGCCATCCAAGTTGAAAATGAATTAACGGGGCGTATTGAAGACGTTTTCAATGCAGCTTCCTTAATTGTTCATGAAGCAAGTGATGCTTCTTCTGGCATACATAAAGTAAAAGAAAATATTCTATACTTGAATGAACTCTCCGAAATATCATCTAAAAATGCATCTGAAATTGCTGTTCAAGCAGATACGCTTGAAAAACTATCTTCTCAATTAAGTGTAAAGTCAAATCAGTTTACTGTATGATCAAGACCACATATTCCTTAACTTAACTTATAATTTATAAAAAAATATTTGACATTGTTTTTAATTCCATTATATCAAGCGCCATTTTAACTACACAAATTAGCGATATCGAATTCAGAAGGAGGGTTTACATTGATCAGCATTGCATATGCCATGGGCCAAGGAGCAGCAACATCTACAGCACCATCAGGAGGAGGTTTTACAGCATTTGTTCCACTGATTTTGATGTTTGTCATTTTTTACTTTCTGTTAATTCGTCCCCAACAGAAAAAAGCGAAAGAACAACAACAAATGATCAATAGTATAAAAAAAGGGGATCGAATTCTGACCACAGGTGGTATTCATGGTCGCGTTACCGGACTGGATGAAAATACCTTAACTGTGGAAATTGCAGACAAAGTACGTATCAAATTAGTCCGAAGCGCCGTGAGTACTTTATTGACTTCTCCTCCATCCCAAAGCAATTCCAATGTAAACACAGATCAACAGTCTGTGACAACCAATGAAAAATAATAAGAAAGGGTGATATCATTGAGAAATCTTTCATGGAAAGTATATAGCGTCATTGTTGTTTTAGGTTTTGCAATTGTTTATCTGTTACCCACTATTAATCCGAATTTGTGGCCGTATAAAAAGATCAATTTAGGTCTTGACCTTCAGGGTGGAATGCACCTGATTCTTGAAGTTGACACGCCTAAGGCGGTTGAGGATACAGTAGAGCGAATTTCTCATGAAATGCAAACTGAACTGAAAAAGCAAAAAATTAAATTTCAGAAAATCGAACGTATCAATAATACTGTCATTCATGTAACCATCAATGAAAATGACCAAATTGAAAAATTTAAGGAATTATTGGATAAAGAGTATCCGGGATTGCGGATTCTCTCAAGCGATACCACTGATACTGGTTTTGAGATGCAATTAACATTACCAGACAAGGAAATGGTTCATATCAAAAGCATGGCAACCGAGCAGGCACTGGAAACTATCCGCAATCGAATCGACGAATTTGGTGTCAGTGAGCCGGATATACGTATTCAAGGTGAAAATCGGTTGCTGATTCAATTACCGGGTATCAAAGAAACCAAACGGGCAAAAGAATTGATTGGAAGAACAGCGATACTCGAATTTAAACTTGTAGATGATACCCATAGTGTAGATGACGCATTAAAAGGTACAGTCCCAGCAGGTACAGAAATTTTATATGGTATTCAAAAAGACCCTGAAACCAATCGCACTACGAAAAGACCCTATTTAATTCAAAAACGTGCTTTATTGACTGGCGCTTCACTAACAGATGCAAAAGTTCAAATTGACTCCCAATACAATGAACCCTATGTATCCATTACATTTGATAAAAAAGGAGCATTAACCTTTGCAAAAATTACAGAAGAAAATGTCAAAAAACGCCTTGCAATCGTTTTGGATAACACGGTTCATTCTGCCCCTGTCATTCAAGAAAAAATTCCGGGGGGTTCAGCTCGAATTACAGGCTCCTTTACAACTGATGAAGCTCGAGACCTTGCCATTGTTTTAAGAGCAGGTGCGTTACCCGCTCCTGTCAATATTATTGAAGAAAGAACTGTAGGCCCGTCATTGGGTGCTGATTCCATACGGCAAGGCATTATTTCCATGCTGTTTGGTTTTATAATTGTCGTGGTTTTTATGATTATGTATTATA
>PDZT01000367.1 GCA_002753105.1 Deltaproteobacteria bacterium YD0425bin50
GGCCGCTCAATTGATTACTGATGTGTTGAAACTTGACTGATCATCCAGTCCAAATTATTTCGCCATCGCAACACGCCAAAGACAATACTTGTCATTAAGGCTTTGTCCCGTTTATCCATCTGGTTATGTAGATCAACTACCTCAGTTAGAATAGTATCTACAGGTATTTTTTCCTGATCACACCGATTTAATATTATAAACGATAGGGTTCTCGCATCAATCATACGGATTGCTTTCTTCGAGTGTTTTTTGGATTAATAAAAAAAATGACAATTAACTTTAAAAGATGTTGAACATAAAAGCAAGAATTGTTATCTCATCTCTCATATCCTGAAACTTGCCAACGAACAGACCACTATCTGAGTTGTTATGATAAAATTGAAATCCCAAAAAGTCGAACTGCTAGCGCCTGCCGGAAACTTTGAAAAATTAGAAATCGCAATACATTATGGCGCAGATGCGGTGTATATTGGTGCTAAAGGCATATCATTACGCAATTTAGGCCAAAATTTTTCATTTAATGAAATTCGTGAAGCTGTTGATTTTGCGCATAAGCATCATGTCCGTGTATATGTTGCCTGTAATATTTTTGCACGAGATGTCCAGTTTCCCGAAATATCTGAATTTCTAATTCACATGGGAGAAATCCGGCCTGATGCTCTGATTATTTCTGATCCGGGCATACTGATGGAAGCTAAAGAACGTGTCCCCCAGTTGCCGATCCATCTAAGCACTCAAGCCAATACATGTAATACTAAAACGGTACTGTTTTGGGAGTCCTTGGGTGTCAATCGCGTCAACTTAGCCAGAGAGCTTACATTAACACAAATCAAAGCTATTTCTAATACTGTTCATGCTGAAACTGAAGTGTTTGTTCATGGCGCTATGTGTATTGCTTATTCAGGACGATGTTTATTAAGTAGTTTTTTGACCAAACGACATAGCAATCTTGGGGAATGCAGTCAGCCATGTCGATGGAAATACGGATTAGTTGAAGAATTGCGTCCTGGTCAATGGATGCCATTTCAGGAAGATGATCAAGGTGCATATATTTTAAATTCTAAAGACCTGTGTATGATACAGCATATTCCAGAATTGATTCAAACCGGTGTAACTTCGCTTAAAATTGAAGGTAGAATGAAAACATTAGGGTATTTAGGGACAACAGTGAAGGTCTATCGCGAAGCCATTGATGCATATTACAATGCCCCGGATACTTTTAATTTACGCCCAGATTGGGTAGATTCCTTGTGTGATATCAGTAATCGTGGTTATTGTACTGGATTTTTTCTTGATGATCCAGATGCCCAAACTCCAAATTATATATCCAGTACATCTCAATTTTACAAACCGTTTATTGGAAAAGTGGTATCTGCGGATCAGGACAAGTATGTACAAGTTGCTGTTCGCTATAAAGTTAAAAAAGGAGAATGGGTACAAGTTCTAAGGCAACAAGGCCCGCCGGTTATAAATCAAATTGAGGACATTCGGGATCAACATGGCCATTCCATTGACATTGCCCAACCGAACACTTTAGCCTTTTTGCGTTTTCAGCATGAATTTTCTTCAAACGATTTAATTCATAAAGCTTGTGCAGTTTAATTCTTACTTATTTTTTCTATTCAAAAAAGGATTCATCCAACAAAAAGCTCAACACATGATCTATGCCCATTTGTTTCGGTGGGCAGTTTCTACGTGCGGGTATAACTGGATACACTTCTGTAAAAAAGTATTCTCCTTCTTTCCACTGCTGCGGCCAAACCTGAGGCAGTTTAGAGACTTCAAACATGGTATATTTCCCGCCCGGTTGTAAGGATTCTCCAAGTTCATTAAACACTGGCCAGCCAATAAGCATGTGAGATGACCCTTTGACAACTTCAGTGGACATAATTGCGCTACAATTGACATACTTGGCTTTAAAAAAACGCCTGCCGTCAGCATAGTGCTTGACCATTTGTTCCAATAAATGTTGCATGTGCTTAAAATCAGTTGGATGAACCATATCCGCTTTTGAAGCTACAAAAGCAACCCGAGTGATACCGCCGGGTTTCCATGTAAGCATTTTCATCATATTCAGCATTGCTTTTGGAGCACGCCACATAATAGGGGTTTGGGGATCTAACAAATCCAGCATTTGTTCAATAATTTCTCGATTATCATCATACATGCCATTTCCGGCAGAAAGTAAGGTAGGAATATCGATAAGAACAATGAGTCGATGACAATTTTTTAAATAAGAAAATACAGGAAGTACGACTTTTCGTCTATACGCAGTATATCTGTAGGCAAATGTTTTGGCTAATTCCTTGTTTTTCTTCATTGCTGCATCTGAAAGAGGTACAAATTGCATGGATGCATTCAAACCTGAATATCGTTTTGAAGCAATTTGTTCTGCTGAATCAATCTCAGGCGTATCACCATCAATGCCGAGTAAAAACGTAGATGGGGTAATTAAGGGTTTATAATTGAGTATTAATCGGGCTAATGCCAATTTATACGCATGGACTACTTCAGTTTCTGATATCGAATCCATTGCTAACTGGTTAAAAAATTCAGTGGCATGTTCACGGTATTCGGTTTGATTCTTCAGGTGATGCAAGACGGCACGGGACCACATACGATAGTCCATAGCTTCAAGCATCAACGCATCGGCCATTCGTTCACCCGGAAAATCAAAAAATTCGAGTTCTATGTTTGTAAACAGCCAATCAGAACGTTCAAAAGAACATCGATAAAAAGTATAATCTGAAGTTTTTTCAGGCCATAATCCATGATTCACTAAAGTATCACGAAATCCTTCATAGTTAAACTGTTTATCTAATTGGTTTGCTGGATAATGTTTAAAATTCCGAAGTTGAACATCAGGATTCCCGATGTAAAATTGATTTGGATTATGATCTTTAATATGGTTGATTAACGATGTGAGGAATACTGTTTTTCCGCAGTTAGAGAGTCCAGTAATTCCAATACGTCGTTTAAATGTTTTGAATTTGTTTTGCATAAAGCCTCCGGTTATTTCCAATAATATTCGAATCAGCTCAATAGTCAAAGTGTGCCCAAGCTATCTTGGGCGCACTTTGATAGGGTTATTCGGCTTTATTTGTAACCACGCTTTTCCCTTTTGCTTTTTTCTTCTTCAGCCTGCTATTACCTGATGTCCCTCTCCAAATCTTGCCTTTTTTTGATCTTTTGTCACCTCTTCCCAAGTGCTTACCTCCTTTAAATGATTAGTGAATGATATATGTGGATCGATGCCAAATCCCATAATAAATGATAGACTAATGGCTATTAACAAAGTTATAAAAAAGTTACAAGCAACTTCATTCGGTTACTCGGTTATCATTTTGAACATAGTTTTTTTTTCGTACAGATGTTTCTTTTTCATTTTCTAACAATGCCAATCTTGTCGTTAATATTCGAATTTGCCGTTCATGTTCTGAACGGTTAATATCCATAAGTAAAATTTTAATCATAATAAGACCTATGCCAATGATGACCAATAACATGGGGGGATAATGAACACCAAATAATTTTCCAAAATAATCGATAATACCTGGAAATATTCCTAAGAATGCACTCATAATTGCGAGTGAAAACCACAACAGAGAATACTTGATATGCAGATGATCGCCTCTGATGAGCAATAGTAGAATCCAAGCAATGATTAATCCCAAAATACACGATGTGATCCGATAGGATATTAACACAATCATTCCTCATCTTGTTTTTTACCGTTTTGATAAAATTAAAATAAATGTAAATAACATATAACGTGCAACAGCCAACCATGAATAAAATACTCTGGAATGACCTGATTGTCTCTGCTGCATGCTTACCGGCACCTCTATAGTCTTTAATCCATTCATTCGTAAACAAATCAATATACCAATATCCTGATAATCAAATAGGCTTGTATCGCGATTGATCAATGCAGATATTGCTTTTTGATTATAGGCCCTAAATCCTGACGTCAGGTCTTGATATTCAATTCCTGTCAAGTATCTGAATAGTTTCCAGATTAATTTACGTGCATTACTTCCACGTTCAGTACAAGCACCAATAGTTACATCTGCTTCTTTAGAAATAAGTGGTTCAATCAAAGTTGATATGGCTGTTACAGGGTGCTGACCATCA
>PDZT01000368.1 GCA_002753105.1 Deltaproteobacteria bacterium YD0425bin50
TGTTTACCTTTTTTAATTTTTTATTGGATGATTCCATTTATTTCTAATTTAACGCTTGGCAATGATTACCCGCGTTTCCCCATTCCAGAACAAATGGAATTGATGTTTTCTTTGAAAACTGGCTCATTCCCACTGTATGTCCCGGGCTTTTGTGGCGGTCAATCTTCAAGTGCATTAACGCTAGGCCAATTATATCATCCAATTTCTCATATTGCGTCTATATTACCGGGTTACTGGGAAGGAAATGCGCTTGAATGGAATACGATGATTAGACTAGTTTCTCTCGGGGTTGCACATATAGGACTATTTTTTTTCTTACTAAATCTCGGAGTTGATTCTGTACTTGCTTTTATTCTGTCATTTATAACCGTCTATAATCTTAGAATGTTGGATCTCTTTAGATATGGCGCTTCACTGGAAAGTTGGACTGGCCATCTTTTTTTATGCACTGCCATAGGGATTTACTGTATAAAAAAAAACAAATTATTCGGTGGATTGTCTATAACGACGTCAACTTACTGGCTTGTAACGAGCGGTCACCCGCAAATGATGTATTATGGTCTTATTGGTGCTGGCTTGTTTGCAATACTGGTACCTTATGTGGTGAAGACTTTAATAGCAGAACGATACTTAACCAGAAGAGAAATTTTATACTTTTACTTTTTTGTGGGAGCGTTCATTACCACAGGAATTTTAATATCTTCTGCGTATATATTTCCTTTTTATAATGACTTCCTCATTTCAAATTCTGGACGATTTAATAGTACCTATGAATGGTCAAATGCATTTGCAGACTCTTTTTTAGGTACGATCAATAATTTTTTTTTCCCACTTAGATCAGACGTTTCTAATGCCTTTGGAGGTTCTTTTTTATATTTAATAGCAGTCCTGGCACCATTTCTAAGATGGTTCAAAGTAAAACTACCCGCTATTATTTGGATTATATGGTCTCTTATCCTATTTGTGTTTTTATGTATGCAAGGTGATCGTACAATAATACACTATGTTGTGTGGAAATGTATGCCCTTTTTTTCATCGTTTAGGATTGCAGGGCGAATATCCATGATCCTACCGATTCTCCTACTATTAATGTTAACATGGTGCTTGAAAGCCAAAGGATATGATTTTAAAATTTTTAATCGAAACTTTCATGTAACCCCATCTATCTATTTGATTCTTATGGCTATAGTACTCATGGGAATTTATACTTTATTTGTAAGTAAAATTATTCATGAAAATTCAATTTACAGTGCGTTGTCAATTAGATCGATACCAATCTCCATAGAAAAAATTATTCAAGTGTTAGGTGTTATCAGCCTTTTTGTGTTCAGTTGCTATATTATATTTCAAAACCATCGACAAATTTTTAGTCATTTATCTATTTGTTTCATTGTATTACATGTCGCATCTCTTCTTTATTGGGGAACATGGGTAGAAGAAAAATTCCCCACTCCGACTTACGATCAACTGATTGACTTTAAAAAACGAAATCTCTCTTTTATGCATTTACCGGGAACCGGAATGACTTCCAAGACTGTCATGAATCATATCACGCTTTCAAGCTGGGATACTTTTTTAGGAAAAGTTTATCGTGAATGGATTTCAGTACAAAACAATGTGGAAGCGTATAAAAAAATCATGAATGGCATAAGATCAGACTTAGTCATTTTGGAATCCTCTTTACCTGACAAAATCCAAGCATCAATTAAAATGCAATCAAACGATCGAGTCTCTCTTGAATACAGTTCATTTAATCGGCTCATATTTAATGTCACTGCTGCCGAAGACTCTATTTTTAAACTATCGTATCCTTATTCTGATCATTGGAAAGCATACTTAAATACCAAGGAAACGCCAGTGATCAGAGCAAATGGAGCATATCTTGCTGTTTTGATTCCGGCTGGTGTTAACTCAATTGAGTTTAAATATTATAGTCCCGCAGCTTTTTTAGGCATGATGATCAGTTGTGCAACGTTAACAATAAGCATATTGATCAGTTTTCTTCATATGCGCGGAGCAATTTTAAAATTATCAGTACTTACAACAATCAGCATTCCAATTTGTATCTTTATGTTGTGGCAACACAGTCTTTTCAATGGGAAAAATATAGGGACAATATATAAATGGGAATCACCATCTTCACCATTGAATCAAAATATTGCATTCGGACGAAAAAGCAGGGCATCATCTCTCATGGTATATACCTTTGCTGGCATTGTTTATTATTGTGATTTTGATGTTTATTCGAGTTTTGGAAGATCGGTAGATGGAAATCGAGAATTAAATTCAGGATTTTTAACTCAAAAACAAGAAAATCCATGGTGGTATATTGATTTTATCACACCTACCGAAATGGGTAGTGTCGTTTTATATGGAAATTTTTCAGAAGACATTCTAAATACACAGCGATTATTAGTAATTTTTACAGATGATCTGCAAAATAGAAAACACGTTGAAGAAATAAATGTTACCCCCAATGAAAGACCTTTAGTACTTAAACTTAACAAATCTGTTTTGGCCAGATTTGTAATAATAGAGGGGCAAGGGGAATGCAGATTATCAATAGATGAAGTCGAGATATATCCACCAGAGTAATAGTATTATTTCAGGGTCTCATTTTTTTAAAGATAACTTTCCAACTCCGGGCAGCGTCATATCAATAACCTGATTATCTATAATTATTCCCATAAGCACCCCACCGGTTTTTGTATGCAGCCAGAGCTGATTATTCTTGGCTTCCCATTTGAAATCCATGACTTCATCAGCTATTTTAAACTGCCCTTTTTTACTGTTTGGCTCTAAAATGAGTTCTATTGTAGAATCTGTGTTATTCGGATTCACTGCAGAATATATCCCCTCAGGCGTTACACTTTTTTCGCAAGCCATCAAGATAACTATACAGAACAGTAAACTGCACAAAATCCCATTGAATAACGTTAAATATCTGTGTTTTTTTAAGATAACATCAATCATCATATAAGACCTAATTCCTAATTCTTAATTCTTAATTCGTCATTCCATTTTATATGTCTTTAAATTTTTTTACAAATTGCATTTCCAAATGCAAAATCGAATCAAAATAATACACATGGATGATCATAAGCAGCCAGATTGAATCGCGTACTAATGTCTTCCAGCTAATCGGGTCTTCAATAGCATGGAAACAGCCGCAGTCAATGGGAGTATCGCGTAGTAGATTGATCGATACTGCGGTAATGAATAATACCATTAATCCTCCGAGAATCACTGTGGCTGATTTATGTCTTATGCCAGCAATCATAAACGATCCACAAATAATCTCAATCCATGGCATGGATAGAGCCATTATGTTCACGGCAAATAATGGTACCAGTTCATACGATGCAATGGCTTCGGCAAACTCACCCGCATAATTGATTTTATACAGACTGGCATAAATAAATATACCGCCTATATAACATCGAAAAATGATGGCTAAATATGTATTAAACTGTTTAATCATCTTCGTTCTTTATTCTATAGCTTTCCAGAAAAGTTTTTTGCTGCGTTATCGGTCGTCGATGTATTAGGTATACACCTTTCTCCCTGCTGCCTTGCCAAAATTCTTTTCTGAAAAACTATATTGTTGGAATGCTCAATTCAAACCAGAATGTTGTTCCTTTATCAACCTCGCTTTGCAATCCTATACGACCTCCATGAGCTTCAATTGCTAATTTACAGAAGGTCATCCCTAAACCAGAGGAATGAACCTTTACATTTTTACCTCCTTGTACCTGAAAGAATTTATCAAATACCCGATCTTGATATTCTAAAGGAATTCCGTGCCCATTATCTGAAACAGACACGCGTATTTTTTTTTCAGACTTGTTTTCAATTTGGACAGTAATAATGCCACTGTTTGTATCTGTAAACTTGATTGCATTATCTATAAAATTCTGGAGAACACGTTGAATCAGGTTTGAATCAGCGGATATCGAAACTGTTTCACTTCTCGATATTACTGTAATAACGCGGTTTTCATGTTGAGGGACGAACATGTTAATGGTATCTTTTGCCAGAATTATCAGATCAAATGTTGAATAATTCAGAATCATTTGACCTGATTCTATTTTGCTTACATCAAGCAGGTTGATAAAGGAACAACAT
>PDZT01000369.1 GCA_002753105.1 Deltaproteobacteria bacterium YD0425bin50
TGACAAAGTGTGCACCCAACACCAGCCGGTGTAGAAATGCAGTACCGGCTGAAGACTCAAAAAAATTCAACACTTCAGGATCAGCATTGATTGAGTCTTTCCTTTCAAGCCAGTGCTGCAGGGTGGAACGCGGGATACCCAGTTCCTTTGCTATCTGCCTCTGGCTTGGACATAGCTCAAATCGCCGTTCATATTCGGTGATCAGATCGGCAATCTCCTGCCGGGTTAAAGGCTTTTGATCCTTTTCATTTTTCACAGTTCAACCTCCCAAATAATTTTAGGAGAATTGATTATAATAAACTATGAAATTTGGCTATTGTATTTTTTTTCTCTTTTTGAGATGAGCTATTATTAATCAAATGGCCGAAACGAAGATCAAGGCCAGAAAACGGATTTTCAGTATCCACGTAACTCAGCATAGACATAGCATATGTTTTTTCATGAGATAGCTTGGTAAAAAGAGTGGAATAGCGAAATCCTTCTGTAGTATAACCCGGAGTTGAACTGACTATAGCTGGGTCTATGCCGATCTGCTTTACTATAGGGCCAAACAAGGTATTTGCATAGTCTGATTCAACCCAATTACGGTCACCATGACTTTGATAATGATCGGCAAACAATATCCAATTCAACTCATTAGATTGCGTTGTATATTGCCCCGTAAACCGACTCGTTTCAAAATTTCCATACCCACTTGATATACAAGATTTATCTTGAGTATCATTGGTAATAATATTAATCACCCCAATCATTGCCGCATCTCCATAAAGTGCGGATCCCGGTCCCCGAATAATTTCAATTTTTTTAATTAACCTTACTGGAAAACCTTCCCAATACCCCATTGATGTAAATGTATTGCCAATTGGGTGGCCATCGATCAACAGGCGGACGATTTCATTTGAACTATTTCCAACGCCTCGAATTGAAATCACTGGATTAGGTTCTATTGGCACTGGATTGATATCAAATCCAACAACCTGTTTAAGAATGTCTTCTAAACTTTTCGCACCGCTGTTTTCGATTTCGTCACTTGTAATCACGGTAACAATAGAAGGCGCCTGACTGATTTTTTGTTGTTTTGATTTGGTTGCAATGGTAATCAATTCCATTTCGTTTTTCATGGATAGCACTAACTCATCCACTTCGGAACTATCTTCATCAAAATCAATCTCTTTTTCAGCAAAAATCGGATGAGGAATGATCAAACAGATGATTATCATTCCAATAAAAATTAAATGACCTAATCCATTCAATACCATGAGTTTAATCCTTGTATAGACGAATACTTTGTTAAAAGTCATAACAGATACTAGCTAAAACCATTCTTCCCCAGCGAGGCACATCATTGATGATGGATGCTTCCGGGTCTGGAATTCGGTCATCCACATTGAATACATTATATGCTGTTACCTGCATGCTTAATTGTTTAGCAAAAGAAAAATTTCCAAAAGTTAAGGATAGATTTACATAAGTACGGGCATCAATTGGGTTTCGTGAGTCAATTTTCTCAACGGTTCCATCAGTATCATCAAGGGTTTTTGTAAATCGCAGTCTATCACTTCGCTTGCGTTCACTCAGATAGTTCACCCATATATTTGCATCTATATGATTTAAAACGGGTATATTCATCCCTATATTGGCAATAACATACGGAATGTTTCCGGGATAATAATCCGGTTGTGTGAATGGTGTCCCCAAGTGATCATAAATGGTTTCGTGTGATGTATGCCGTACTTCCTGATACGTTGCATTCATATATCCGTAGGTGTGATCATCAAGCGTAAGTCTTATTTCCGTTTCCATCCCTCTTGCTTTTTGCGTGCCAGTATTTTTATGAAGGGTTGACATAGAACTTTCGGCGCTGGAAATAAAGGAAATCATATTATTCATCCGGCTATGAAAATAATCCACTGTTATGGTGAATTGATCGGTAATATGAATTCCGATAACACCTTCTTTGGTTTCTATTGTTTCTGGGTCTAAATCTGGATTTCCAAGCCGAACAGGATTATTGCGATTATACAATTCGCGGAAATTGGGAGCACGAAATGCTTGTCCATAAAGCGCTTTAAAAAATAAACGGTCATTCGGTGCATATACGAGTCCAAAACGAGGATTGGTTGTGTTACCCACGTCATTATATGAATCATGGCGTATGCCCATCGTCAAAGATAATGTTTTACCAATATGTTTCAGGGAAAAAAGGGTAATAACATTCAATTGGCCTTGTATATAAATTGCAAATATTGATCGGCTATCATTACGATTAAAATTCATTTCATCCGTAGTATCCTGATAATCAATATGCTGATAAGGAAGCAGAAAATTGCTGTTTCTAAAAAACATAAACCGTCCTGTACCATTACAATTACTCAAAAATCGGGTATCATATTGATTGTGATATTCATATTGAAACCCAGCCGTACCATCTATACTCTCATTAAGATGATAATTCAGGTTTGTTTCAGAACCCAGTTTGTAATGCTTTAAAGACATATTGCCATGAGCGGGTTCATCTAACGCGTAGCCAGCGTTCATGAATTGATTGAGCAATGCAGTTGTTTCAGAACTTAAATATTCAACTATATAATTGTATGAAAAATAATCTGCATAGATTTTTGTATCAAACTGTACATGACTTGAAATATCTGCATTGAATCCCAATTCTAAAAAAGCATTAGGCAAGCGCCGTCTTGTATTCTCGCTGGTTAGGGTTTTGGTAATCGAAAGAGGCAGTTCAGTAAGGGTATAACTATAAAACCCCATAAGATATATGTCATGATAGGTGAGTTTTCCAAATACATTGGTATAATCAAATCCTTCATGAGTATAACCCGGAGCGGATGTGCCGTTCGGACCAAAAAATTTGGCTGCAAAATCGGATTCTATCAGATTTGAGTCGCCATTGCTCGTAAAGTAATCACCAAATACATAAACGCCCAGATCATCTTTTTTAGTCGCATATTGAGTTGTTAAGCGATACGTGTCAAAACTGCCAAACGAAGTGGATATATATGGTTTTTGGGTTTCATCTTTGGTGATGATATTGATAACGCCAATCATGGCAGAGTTTCCGTATAAAGATGCCCCCGGACCTCGAATAATTTCAATCTTTTGAATTAACCCAACTGGGAAGCCTTCGTATATACCCAACCCAGTTGCATAAGTATTACTAATGGGATGTCCATTGATAAGCAACTTAACAATTTCATTTGAGTTGTTGGAAAACCCACGAATGCCGATTTGAGGATAGGGGTCATTAGGAGTTGGATACACATCAAAACCTGTTACCTGTCGTAAGACTTCTTCAAGATTTTTAGCACCCATGCGTTTAATTTCATCAGCAGTGATAAGAGAAACAACCGAAGGCGCCTCGTCTGATCTTTGTTTAAATCGGGTCGCTATCGTAATTGGATTAATGTTTTCCTCTTGTTGATATCTCACCTCCTGATCAATAGCATCCTTTGTTGCCTGATCTAAGGTTTCCCAATATGAAAATTTCGACTGCTCATTCGCAAAACTCACTGAAATGGAAACCAGAAAGATAACGATCTGATAGATATAGATATTCATTCAATAATCAATCCTTTCTTTTAATTAAAATATATGTCAAAGGGTGCATTATCGCAAAGTAACCGAAAAATAGCTTAATCTCCTATGGACAATACAGTTGAATTGTGAAAACATACTTTTAAAATAGAATCAACGAGGAGGCAATCCAAGTCATGATTTTCATCATTATAGATATTAAATGTGAAATTCAAGATGTAATGCTGAAGATTGAAGAGATAATCCGAAAAAAAATGATCATTAATTTAGAATATAGGGCAGACCTACGTGCCTGAATACTTAGGGCGAACACAAGGTTCGCCCCTACATTGATCCGTAACATCGGGGTGAAAACGGTGTAGGGGCGAACCTTGTGTTCGCCCTTTGAAAAATATCCTACAAATATCCTACAAATATTATTAAAAAAGGTTACACTCGAATGAAATGAAATGAACTCGAGCTTGAGTCAATTGAAAAAGAAAATCGAAAATCGAAAATCTGAAAATCTATAGGCCTAACAACCCTCCAGCATGGAATTATTATAAAAAAAAATCTTTTCAAGAATTCATATTGT
>PDZT01000370.1 GCA_002753105.1 Deltaproteobacteria bacterium YD0425bin50
AATCATCTTTGGCTCACATGACATATTTTCAGGACATTTTGTCATATAATGAGACTTATCTAAACAAAAAAATGATAAATCCTGCTGAGATCGATCTATCAAACTCTGATTTAAACTAAGATCAATAAACTTTATATCAATAAGTTTATCATCAGGTGCATAAATCATCATTTTTATTTTTTTTAAACGACCCAAATTCGATTTCGCCCATGAATTTGTAAAACAGGCAGACTCACCAGGTTCTTTAATCACTTTGCGAGTTAAGGTAAGTGGATCAGGTTCAAAATAAGGTTGTGAAGCGTTAGCCACCGTAAATTTAGACCAATCTACTTCACTCCAATTCCCTTTTGAATCGATTGCCCAAACTGCCCAATAATAAATATTAGGTGGTAAAGCTTTTGTATATGTATATTGAGTGTTTGAAGTAAATTCTTTTAAATCACATCCAGAATAAATATGTTTATTACCATCAGCATCAATATCAATACAGTATTTTATTGGGTCTTTTTGAGAATCAATACTATGAAGCCAAACAAATGTAGTATTTTCTTTAACTGATCCATTTGCTAAAAGATATGGTCGAATTGAATTATGAGGTGGAAAGTAGATAATCGGTTTTGAAGGTTTTTCAGTTTGAGTGACTTCAGCAAAAGTATTTAATTCAACATCTGAATTTAATTCATCAATATCTTGGAGATTATCTATTGCATAAACTGATATAGCATAAAAAAATAGGAATAGAATATATAAAACTGATACTTTTTTCTGTTTTTTACTCATTTTCATTCTCCTTTCCTTAATAGTTTGGGTTCGTATCTATATCGATCAAGTCAAAACATAAGGTGTTATTCGAAAAGGAGGTCATGCGTAAATCAAGAAAATAATAGCTTTCTTCAATATTTAAACATGGTATATGAAGGATATTTGAAGTAAATGACGAACAAGTAGATGTATCATCCATCGGTTCAGCAAATAAATCCAACATAATATCAAACAAATAATCATCCTCAGAAGAAGCTGTAGCAGTTATCCCACACGAAGCAGGGTCTTGGCGACATGCTTCTTTCGCTGCTACAACTTTGGCATCTACTTCTGCCTGTGTATAGCAAGTTGGCGTATCAACGGGTTGTGAATTTTCATTGTTAAGCTGTTGAATTTCGTCATCAGAAAGGGCGCGGTTGTAGATGCGGACGTCGTCGATGAGACCTGGAAAATAATTTGAGTCAAAGGATGCTCTTGAACCAATTGAAATTTTTTGAGTACCCTGAGTCATAGCACCTGGAGCGTTAGTTTCTTGTTTTAATACTCCATTGATGTAAATTTTAATTTTACTGCCATCATAAATACCAACAATATGATTCCATGTATTTAAAGGAACCGAATTTATATCCTCTGCATATAACCATGAAGAATTAACTTTTACATATATCCTTGGTCGGAAATTAGTTCCATCCTCATTTAATGATAAGAGAAACCCATAATTAGAAGAACCTTCACCTTCCTTATATGAAATTATACTTTCTCTAATAGAAGTGCTTGATTGTCGATTAACCCAAGTACTTACTGTAAAAGTAGTAAAAGTTCCAAAATTATTGATACTAATATAATTATTCGCTCCATTAAAATTATATGCACTATTCAAATTACCAAATCGATCATTTGTTAATATTGTCCCGTTCACAGTCCCATTGTTTCCACTACCGCTTTCATCATTAGCATTTCCATTAAACGGATAATATGCCACTAACCCGTCTGTTAAACTTGCATGAGCAAATCCTCCTATACTCAACAGCATTCCAATCAAGATACTTACAAACAATCCTTTCATTACGTTGTTCATATCATTTTTCCTCACTCGCCGCATAATTTTTATTTTCGACTTCATTTTCCATAATCACAGATTCTCTCGCTCTGTGCGGCAGTTGTTCAGGGGGCTAACGTTAAGGTGAGCGGTTGTGCCGTTTAGGCACAATCCGCTCCACCTTATTGGTTGGACGGCGTTTAGTCCGCATTTTAATTGGTTCTTCGTTTTCTGCACGATAGTGCTTAGTCCAACGTTCAAAATGAGCGGTTGCGCCGTTTAGGCGCAATCCGCTCCATTTTGTTGGTTAGGCGGCGATTAGGCCGCAACTCTTATTTCGCATATCTTCTCTTTTGCTGATTTTTTCCACTCTAATTCTTTAGCTCTAACACTCGCTTTAACTCATTCTTCAAACTCGTTACACTAACGGGTTTGCTTATATAGCCGTTCATTCCACTATTTAAACATAAATCCTGATCTTCTTTCATAGCATATGCCGTCATAGCAATAATAGGAATGTCATGATTTATCACCATTGAATTTTTATCTCTTATAATTTTCGTTGCTGTGAGTCCATCCATCTCAGGCATTTGAATATCCATGAATATAACATCAAATGAACTATTCTTTAACAACTTAACAGCTTCTTTTCCATTATCAACTATAGTTAAATGATAATTTTTTAGTAATCCTTTTAGAATCTCTTGATTAATACAATCATCTTCGGCAACAAGTATTTTTATATCTCTAAATATATCCTTTTCATCATTAAAATATTCTAGAATCTTTTCTTTTGCTTGCATTCTTAACGTTTTCTCAAAAGGCATTACAAACCAGAACTTCGAGCCGCTATCTTCTTTACTTTCAACATGAAGTGTCCCCTCCATTAATTCAATAAGTCTTTTAGAAATTGTAAGTCCTAATCCTGTTCCTTTAACTTTAATTTTTGAAAGTTGCGTGAAAGGTTGAAATAATTTGCTTATTTTATCTTGTGCGATACCAACTCCTGTATCTTTAACGATAAAACATAATGTAACATGTGTATTGGTCTCTTGCTCTATGGCAACTGTAATCGTTACATTTCCTCGTTTAGTAAATTTTATTGCATTGTTTCCAAGATTTAATAAAATCTGTTTTAGTTTGGTAGAATCCGTTTGAATGGGTTCAATTCTTCCTCTTACATCAAAACACAATTCTATTCCTTTTGCGAGTGCTATAGGATATAATATATTTTCAACGTCATCCAATATATCCGATATGTTAGTTCGTTCATATTCTATATCAATTTTACCTGCTTCAATTTTTGAAAGATCCAATATATCGTTAATCAGCGAAAGAAGATTCTTGCCTGCTGTTTTAATAATATTTAGATATTTTTTCTGATGGTCAAAATGTTCTATTTCAAAAAGTAGACTCGTTCCGCCTATGATCGCATTCATAGGAGTCCGAATTTCATGACTCATATTAGCAAGAAAGTCAGATTTAGCTTGAGCGGCAGATTCAGCGAGTTCTTTTGCTTTTCGGAGTTCTTCTTCCGCACGCCTGCGTTCAGTAATATCTAAAACCGATGACTGATATCCGATGATCTCACCTTTTTGATTCTTTAGAACTGTTGCAAGGCCATAAGCTGTAAATGTTGACCTGTCTTTGCGTATTGCCGTGTAACTCCCCTCCCATTTTCCTAAACAGTCGAGAGATTGAATAATGATAGTGATTTCATCACTATTTTTTAGAAAATCGCTTATTGATCTGCCGACAACATCATTGACTTCCGAATAACCCCATAGCTTAAGAAATGCATAGTTGACTTCAATCATGATTCCTTTTTTATCGGCAATACTGTTGGCACCGATTGATTCGTTAAAAACTAAATTTTTCAATTGCAAAGATTCAAGCATCCTCAAGCGTTCAGTTATATCACGAACAAAACTAATAAAGAAACCTTCATCACGATCAATATACTGAATAGTAACTTCAATATCGAAAAGGGTACCATCTTTTCGTCTATGCTTACTCTCAAAACGATCTGTACCTTCTGAAATAATTTTTTGAATACGTCCAATAATATTGGCAGCAGAATCGATTACTTCCAAATCTTTAACGGACATTGTTAATAACTCATTTTCAGTATAACCAGTCATCCGACAATAAGAATCATTAGTTTCCAATATTCGACCCTGTGTATCAACTAATAAATACCCATCCATTGAGGTTTGAATGATTCTTTTATAATAATCATCGCCATGATATAATCTTGTTTCGTCAGTCGGTTTCATTTCTCTTCTTCTTTTCAGAAACTCTCTTTTTAAGCAGCGATTCAGA
>PDZT01000371.1 GCA_002753105.1 Deltaproteobacteria bacterium YD0425bin50
GTACCATGAGTTGCGCTCCACTGATAAGGTCCTGTACCGCCGCTAACGCTTAACAACACGCTGTTATTATCTGAAACATACAGAAGCGAAGGCGTAATACACGGCAAGGATACCACGCGCAATTTTGCCATTGCTGAAGCGCCCTGCGCATCAATCGCTGTAACCCACACATCTCCCAACTGATTTGGCGGCATCAATGAAATGGTATCGCCTTCTCCCTCAATGGTGCCGGCAGTTGTCTGCCATCGATAAGGCGATGCACCGCCTAAGGCTGTAAACGATACAGGTTTTGTGATTTGACCTAGTACTAAACTGACGGTTTGAGGTGTTACTGTCAGGTCTAAAATGACTCGGATTTGCGCTTGTGCCTGAGTGCCAGACCCATCAGTAACAACCAGTGTATAATTGCCTGCTGTTTTCGGCGCTACATACGTGATCTGGTTTTCCTGAGTGGATAAGATATCGCCGCCATCCACAGTCCATGTATAGCCGGATAAACCGCCTGTCACTTTAAACACCTGCTGCTGCCACGGTCGTAACGTCATTTGCGATGGAGTTATGATCAGCGAACCTTGTTTTTGCACGTTCAGCACTGCCATTGCAGACTGCCCAAGCGCATCCATGACCGTTAACGTTACTTTGCCTTCCACCGGCGGCGCAGTAACCGTAATCATTTTTTCCTGAACGGTTGCACTTCCGCTGGTTACAGTCGCCACATACGGTTCTTTTCCGCCACTGACTGTAAACGTTGTGCTGGCATTGGTTTGCACAAAACCCGTTTGCGGGCTGATCAACGGCATACCATACACTTTCACTGTTGCCATAGCGGTAGCATGAGACGAATCAGTTACGGTTATGGTGTATTCACCGGCTACCGTTGGTGCAGTATAATTCACGGAAACGCCTGTCATGGTTGACAGCGTACCATCACTGACAGCCCACTGATACGGTTCAACACCGCCAGACGCCTTGAATTCAAAGGTTTTGCCAGCCGCAGTTTCTTTTAAATATGGCGATATAGACAGCACGCCTGTTTTCACAAATACGGCTGTAATGGTCATATTTTTGCTCATGGTCAGAGTTCGGCTGGCTTCCTGACCGCTTAAATCCCCTTCCCAATGATCAAACCGATAGCCTGAATTCGCTGCCGCACTTATAGCTACAGATTCGTTCGCTGCATAGGTGGTTTTGCTGGGTGCTGCGGATACTGTGCCGCCTTCCTGAGGTGACGTCCGTTGAGTCAGAGAATACGAGATTTTTTCAAAGAAAACCGTAATAATATGAGTCGTTGTTACATTTGTAAACGTATATGAGGACACAATCCCCACCGAATTTCCGTCAATTATCACTTCCTTGATTTGATAGCCAGCATTGGCAGTGATGGAAAACGTCTGGTTGCTTCCCTGATTCACAGACACCGACCCTGAAGGCGAAATACTGCCGCCAGCTTCGGCTGTAGCTGTAATCGCA
Source organism: Deltaproteobacteria bacterium YD0425bin50 (assembly GCA_002753105.1). GTDB lineage: Bacteria > Desulfobacterota > Desulfobacteria > Desulfobacterales > YD0425bin50 > YD0425bin50. The sequence continues at coordinate 1,471 of PDZT01000371.1, forward strand.
TACGTTCCCATGCTGAATGTTGCTGAAATCGTATGATTCGCTGTTACATTGCTAAAGGTATAAGTGGACACCATACCGACAGAATTGCCATCTACGGTTATATTGGTAATCTGATAGCCTGAATTTGGAGAAATGCTAAAAGTTTGATTGCCTCCATGCGTTACTGAAACCGATCCTGACGGTGAAATCGTTCCGCCACTTCCAGCCGTTGCCGTAATGGTGTAACTTCCAGCACTGAATGTCGCTGAAATTGTATGGTTCGCTGTAACATTACTAAAAGTGTAAGTGGAAACAGCACCTACGGAACTGCCATCTACACTAACGTCTGTTATCCTGTAACCGGTATTGGCTGTAATCGTATAGGTCTGATTACCCGCATGATTAACGGATAGTGAACCAGACGGTGAAATCATTCCGCCGCTTCCAGCCGTTGCACTGATGCTGTATGTTTTTGAGCTAAATGTTGCGGCAATGCTTTGATTCGATGTTACATTATTGAACGTATAACTCGAAACCGCACCTACTGAACTGCCGTTAACCTTTACATCAGCGATCTGATAGCCTGCATTCGCGGTTATTGTAAATGTTTGATTATTTCCGCACTGCACGATTGTTGAACCGGACGGTGAAATCGTGCCGCCGCTTCCAGCCGTTGCCGTAATTGTATAGATTTTGGCTTTAAACGTTGCGGTTACCGTTTTATTTCCGTTCATGGTAATTGTAGTGGGATTCGTGCTGCCTGAAGCATCTCCACTCCAGCCTGTGAATTCATAGCACGAAGACGCTGGCGCTGCAGTTAGTGTTACCGTTTCACCCGAAGTATATGACGTTTTATCGGGTGATGCTGTGATACTGCCTCCCGCAGATGGGTTGGCGGATTTACTTAGAGTGAATGCGGATACTGTCGTTCCAGTATCAAAATTTGCATTATCCCAAAAACTCACATCAAAGTAACCCGCTTCTACCGCACCCGCAATAGAGGGCACTAGCAAAAATAGTAGTAAACATAGGTATTTTTTCATATAGAGTGTCCTATCCTTGGATTATTGTTTATTCTCAAGCGTCTTTAGCCGCTCATTTAATTCTTCGATAATCTGCTGTTGTTTCTTGGTCACTTCATTCAATTGAGCGATATAGACATGCGCCTTTTCTAATTCTTCAAGGATTCCTTTCATGTGCGTGCCGTATTCTACAATGTCCTGCCCATTTTCATCTTTTTTGGCTGCGGGAACTGCTTTGAGATGTTTTTCCTGCCACATGAAATTTGCATGTTCTTCTATGGTTTCAAGCTGATACTCAGGTTCAAACACATAATCTGCATGAATTTCAGCACCGCGTTGATAGATGGTGCCGTTTACGTCGAGTTTGCCTTGGGGGTTGGTGGTTCCTATACCGACGTTGCCAGTTATGTCTATACGAACTCTTTCTTGCATACTAGTATTATAATAAGTACTAAAAGTTAGCGGCAAGCTGGGACCTGTACCAAGATATGAGGTTCGTATATCAGCTTTACCATCGTAGATTTGGAATCCCATATGTTGATTCCTGTTAGCATCAGAAAATATGACATCATTGCCAACTACATGCAGTATAGCACCTGGGTTTTGAGTACCTATGCCTACAAAGCCAGAAGTTCTGTAAATATTTCCACCACTTTCAGTCCAACCAGTGCTTGTAGTGCTGGTGCTTGTACTGCTTCCAGTCGCGGCTGTTGCCTGAATGGTTCCATCAGGAAATTTAAAGCCGCCTGTTGTGGATTCTATGGTTCCGGCTACGCTGAGCTTTTGAGATGGGGTTAATGTACCAATTCCAACATTACCATTTCCTAGCATAGTAAAATTTTCAGAACCTCCCCAACCTTCCATAGTACCGATTGAGATTTTTCTATTTGTATCAATACTGCTATGTGTATAGTTAATATGAAATCCATTTTCGTTGTTAATACTTTTTCCAATAGATATATGAAACACATTTCCATCTGCCATTTGATTGTTTAAAATTCTTATAGGGACAGATCCATTTATCGAACTATTTGAGTCTATAGATATGTCTCCTTTAAGATCAAGTGTGTATTGAGGTGATGTCGTTCCAAGTCCTACATCTCCCGAATTAAAATACAAATTACTCCCATTCTTCTCCCAAGCCCTTTCCGCCAACCAGCTAAAATTGCTGTTCATGTCACTGGATTTAATCAGGCTGCCGGAGCTAAAGCTATACGGAACCGATCCAGCCGAAACTACAGATGCGAGAAGAAGTACTATTGCAAATAACTGACACCCAAACACAACGAATGATACCAAACGACTTTTTTTCATTTTGCCTCCTTGATTGATTTTTATTTTTGTCTTGAACCTTGATTTATAGGATTTAAGGATTTCCTTGAAGGAATCCTTAAAATCCGCCATATATAAAAATGAACTACTATGATAATCCTGATAATCCTTTAATCCTGTAATCGTGTTCAGACTAAGGGATGGAATCTCTCGGATAGGAAATGCGCCAAATTTTACGGGGAAGAACTATATATTTACATGAAATAGATGTGGCTGAACTGCTGAACTGCTGAACTGCTGAACTGCTGAACTGCTGAACTGCTGAACTGCTGAACTGCTGAACTGCTGAACTGCTGAAAATAAGCTGTTGTTTT
>PDZT01000372.1 GCA_002753105.1 Deltaproteobacteria bacterium YD0425bin50
GCTAATTGTTATTATTTATAAACTTTTTAATTTATAATTTTGTCGGTAATAACTATCAGTAATACTGTTGAAATGTTAAAAAAAATTTATAAATCAAATAGTTATAAAAATAGGTTTCTAGTATTTTTTTGATTATACTTTTTTGAAAAAAAAATCAAAGAAAAAAAAAGAAAAAAAAATAAAGATAAGATAAGATACATCAGAATACTTTTGAACGGCCTTGATCTTCGTTTCGGCCACAATGTAGGGGCGATGCTTGTCATCGCCATTTTGGAGGGCGAACACAAGGTTCGCCCCTACAATCGTTCATCTTTGCAATTATTTTTCTGAAAATTTGTAAGGAGTAGAGACAAGGCATGCCTTGTCTCTACATATACCCGAATATGCATCAACGCCTATAATTGACCTTAAAACGTTGGTTTATTCTTACCATGAAGAATTAAATCAGACCACATGCAGCCTCCAAAACCTGAGCTTAAAGCAAAATTAACATCAGGCACCTGACGTTTCTCTGCCTTACCCATAATTTGAAGTGCAGCCTCAGCACATCGAATCAATCCTGTTGCTCCTATGGGATTACAGGCAATAACTCCGCCAGAAGGATTGATTGGCAGTTCGCCACCCATGTCTGTTGCACCGCTCCATATAAATTCAGCACCTTTGCCCAGTTCTACCAATCCCATATCTTCAAGCCAGATAATCCCAGCAAACGAATACGGCTGGTACAACTCAATCACATCCAATTCCTTTCGAGGCTCTTTGATACCCGCTTTATGAAAAATTTCCTGAGCTGCTTCAGCCATACTGTCTAATCTTCCCCAATTCACATCTCCCAAATACGTATATTTATGTCGATTTGCCGTTGCCCAAATCCAGTCAGGTATGGCGCAATGTTTATCAGCCCATGTTTCATTTGCCATAATGACTGCACAAGCACCATCTGAACGTGGACAGACATCAAGAAGATGGATAGGGTCTGCAAGCATCGGTGATGTGAGCACATCATCAATCGTAATTTCTTTCCGAAGTTGGGCATGAGGATTATTACAGGCATGCTTACGATCACGAACTGCAACTCTGGCTGCATCCCGATCGGTTGCGCCGTATTTGGCCATATAGGATTGCGCTTCAACTGCAAGTCCAGAAATCGCACCAGCAAATATTAACCTGTCCCAGACTGCATCAAATGCAGTTGTAATTGCGCCTGTCGTGTCCGATTCAGAATTCTTTTCCCAGCCAATAATTAGCACTTTTTCAAACATTCCAGATGCAACCATGTGATAACCGCCAATAGCAAGAGTGCTTCCAGTGGTTCCACCAGTGGTTAACTTAATTACCGGTTTCATCCATCCGCCTGACCCGTCAACGCTCCAGCAATCCACATAATTGATTCCCTCAAAATGATCCATATTCCCAATAATAACTGCATCAATGTCTTTTATCGTTATACCGGCATCTTGTAAGGCCAGAGAGACCGCCTCGTGAATCAATTCCTGACCATTTACATCAGGCCGATGGCTTTTATGAAAGGTTTGTCCCGTACCTACAATAGCAACACGTTTTTTTGCCATAGTTATTGTTCTCCTGATTTTCTATTTTTCACTATCCAGTATCCAAACACAATGGGATTGACCGCAAAGTCCATTCACACCATGAGCTAACCCACGTTTTGCGCCATCGATTTGATATGCGCCGGCGTTACCTCGAAGCTGTTTTACGACTTCTGCAATTCGTATTAATCCAGCAGCAATTACCGGATGCCCGCTAAGTAACCCGCCAGAAGGATTGACTGGCAATTTGCCATTGATGTTAAAATAACCCTGTTCTAATAACTGACCTGCTTTTCCCGCATCACAAACACCTATTGCTTCGAGCCACATCAGTTCCTGATAGGTAAATGCATCGTAAAGTTCAATCACATCCAAATCAGTCTTAGGATTTGTCATATTCGCCATATCAAACGCTTTTTTTGCTGCCTGAGTCAATGATTTTGCCTGAGATAAATCACGGTCTCCCAAGTAATATGCATCACAGCAAAAAGACACGCCTTTAATCCAAACCGGCTGATTCAATGCTTTTTTGGCCCGTTCTCCATTCGCAAGAATAATGGCACAGCAACCGTCTGATACAGGTGAACAATCCAGTTTATGTAACGGGTCTGAAATCATCTCTGAATTGAACACATCAGATAGGGTCAATTTCATCGGCAGTTGCGCCAGTGGATTATGGAATGCATTACCATGATTTTTTACAGAGACAAGCGCAAGTTGTTCAGAAGTGGTATGAGTACGATGCATATATGAATTCGCCTGCATCGCACAGGCTGTAATCATGTCCATTCCGAGTGAACGATCATAAATTGGATCAAACGACGCATTTGTAATTAAGCTGGATATGCTTTCTGAGCCTTTACTGTGAGCTGTAACCAATGTTGTACCATAACTTCCTGATAGAATACGGGTAAGTCCATAAAATGCTCCAAATGTCCCATCACCCTCAACACAGGAAACATTTTTTCCGCGAACCCCGCTTGCATCACCCACTGCCATACTCGATATGGTGCGGCCATCCCAAAAATCATTAGACGTGGTGATCACATTGTCAATGTCCGCAATGGTCATTCCTGCATCTTCAAGTGCCTTATTCACAGCCTCCCAAGTCATATCTGCAAACGTATCTCTCTCTTTTCGGGCTTCAATTGCAGTCATGCCAATGCCAATAATTGCTGTATGTTCCATATATTTTACTCCTCTATGGGTCTAAAATAGTCGATATCCATAATGCCGCCAACAGGATTTGCCGAAAATTTCGCTTTTACACGCAAGCCTATCTTAACATCTTCAGGACGTATCTCATCCACATAATGCAGTAATGAAGTTGTGGCGCCATCCAATTGAATTAATGCAAAGATAACAGGTACTTTCTTTGGTAATGCTGAAAGCTGCCTGCGAGCTATGGTATAGGTTAGAATGGTTCCGCTAGACGAAACTTCTATCCATTGGTCTGCATCCACAAAACATGCAGGACAAACCTTTCTTGGCGGGACAAACACCTGTTTGCAGACTCGACATGTTGTGGCCATAATTTTGGATTCATCCCGAATTACGGTGTAAAACCGGGTTGCTGTCTTTCCTGCCCACCAATGGTACGGCACATTGATGCCGCTTTCATAGATCATGGGCGTAACTTCAGAAAAATTGACTTCCATCTGTGTTGCCTCCTTTATTGATATTCAGATATTGGAAAATTTTGGCATTGATCATCGCTGGTTCTAACGGATTTTGTGGTGTATTTGATAAGCCCTGAAAAGGGCGTTACATACCAGCCCAGGGTAACGCCCTGGGATATTGGTAAGTACATCTTAGCCCTGAAAGGGCGTGACATGTGCCTCATTATGTAACGCCCTTTCAGGGCTTATCTCAATACGTTCCTATACCCAGGGCGCTGCCCTGGGCTGGTATGTATAACCCCTTCGGGGTTTTCGTCGACCACAAAATCCGTTAGAATCAGGATCATCGTTTGTGCCATTTAATTTTCTTTATCTTGCTCTTAATCGTAATCTTAATCTAATTTCAGGCAAAGATTAAGATTAAGAGCAAGATTAAGTGGCGAAACGAGAATTAAGGCCAAAATTTTTTTATATCGAAGTAGCATGAGAGATTAAAATCTGTCAAGGCAAGTCATAGGCTATGCTATCTTCCATTCCGTTACATTTCGCTTTTCCGTATCAAAATTGATTCCCATCAGAATGATTTTTTTCCCTTTCTGCTTAAATGGCTGATCATAGGCTTTGTCACGAATCTGGGCAATTGCTGTGTCTGCGCTTTGATTACACTTGAATTCAATAATAAACAGTTTGTCGGAAAATTCGATCAATAAATCGATTCGGCCTGTACAGGTCAAGACTTCAGTGCGAGTATTCACGCCAGAAGCGCATACAATCAGATAAAATACCGTATGAAAATAGGCTTCATCTCTTTTGATTTCCACCATATAAGGGATTGAGGCAAAAATTGAAGATACGGTTTCAAAAAAGGCGGTAATGTTTTCCTGTTGTAAATATCCGGAAAGCCTTAAAAAAATGGACTGATCACTTCCATTTCCCGGAACAAAGCTA
>PDZT01000053.1 GCA_002753105.1 Deltaproteobacteria bacterium YD0425bin50
TTAACGCCTTTACAGGTTAAACTACTTGAGTTACTTGGACTTTCTTCTGAAATTTATACTTCGTTGGCTATATAACATATGAAAAATAATGAAACTCAAAAAAATTTAAGCGAATGAACAGTAATTACTAATCCCAATAATTATGCTGTAAGTCTGCTTGATTTACGATTAGGTGATTTGGTTTTTCAATCGGCGTTTCCTTTGCAGCTTCCGCCAAACAAAATTCAGAAACTGCCGGCCGTATTTGATGCCAGACAAGTCGGAGTAAATAATGTTGAAATTTTTGGCCATTGTTTAGTACGCAACCATCTTTCTGAGAATCAATTTGATTTTAAATTAAGTATTCAAACAACTGGCGCAATGACAAATGAATTTGATGATGATTTTGAGATATGATTATGAGAACAGAAATTGATCGAAAGATCGAAGCCGCTTTTCCAGATGTGTATGTGAATAAAGCTCTGGCAGCCAAAGCAGGGCTGTCAAGTCGGGTTATTCCGGCCTTTGTTTCGGACTGGTTGATAAGCCGTTACCGTACAAGCGATGGTGATGTTGACGGAGAATCCATCCAAAAATTTATTGGACGATATTTGCCGGAAAAAAAACAAAAAGAGTCACTTCTCTATGAATTGAGAAACGGCAATGAGCTTAAGATTTTAGATGCTTACAGCGTTAAAGTGCATCCTGTTACAGGCGATCTCCAATTAAAGATACCGTCCCTTGATATGATGGGACGTATTAAAGAAAAGATTGTTGATGATCATCCGCTTTTACTGATGGGTAATATCTGGGGCAGTGGCACTTTAATTTGGATGCCCAAGCACGATAAGCCAAATAATTATGAAGTGGTCATGACTGGTTTTAAGCCCATGCAAGCGGCCAGTATTGATCTTGCTTATTACCAAAGGCAGCGGGCAAATTTCACCCTTGAAGAATGGATTGCCCTGCTTATCCGTACAATGGGATATGATGAGGCTAAATATACCCAACGCCAAAAACAATTAATGCTGACGCGATTAATCCCTTTGATCGAACCCAGTGTCAATATTTTAGAACTTGCCCCCAAAGGAACTGGTAAATCTTATATTTTCAGTCAATTATCGCGTCATGCATGGCTGGTCAGTGGTGGTATTGTGACGCGTGCACAATTATTTTATGATATGAGCCGTAAACAAACCGGGATTATTTCCAAATTTGATACTGTTATTTTAGATGAAATCCAAACCATCAAATTTAGTAATGAGGGCGAAATTGTTGGTGCTTTAAAAGGCTATCTTGAATCGGGCGAGTTCAGGGTTATGGGGTTTCACGGATCATCTGATTCTGGTTTTGTTATTTTAGGGAATATCCCGATTGAAGACGGCCGACCTCGTGATGAAAACTGCTTTAAAGAATTACCTGGTTGGCTGAAAGGACAGAACGCCACCGCTTTACTGGATCGCATACATGGTTTTTTGCCAGGTTGGGAATTGCCAAGGATTGAATCAGCCTTTCTGTGCCGTGCCAATGCTTTAAGGGCCGATTACTTTGGAGAGGTATTGCATGACTTGCGATCCAAACAGAGCTATATGGCCTATGTTAAAGAGCGAACAGAATCAAACGGAGACTTGCGTGACACACGTGCAGTTCATCGTCTTGCTTGTGGATATCTGAAATTACTCTTTCCAGACTTAACCTTAGTCAGCATCTCCGAATTTGAAAAATTTTGTCTCACACCAGCCATTGAATTGCGTTCAAATATCAGGCACCAAATGGCACTGTTAGACCCTGAATTTTCATCTATAATTGCCAAAATTCAAACAATCCCAGATGGAACCTCTAAGCACTAAAAACTAAAAAACTTATATTGACTTTTTCAGCCCATCCGCCATACATTCTTGAAAATCACTCAAGTATATTGCATCAAAAAAAAAATCATGAACATATTGGAATAGTGGAGGATACGAATGGATTATAAACATGACGAAATAGTAGGGCAAGCACTTTTTGGTTTTCAGGCAACATTAAAACTGGATGGTTCTAGCCTTCTGAATTACATTGAGAACACTTATCTCAACCATTGGCTTGGAGACACAATGCTTTCATGCCTTCAAATTCGAACGACTTTTGTGACGGCTCTCCATGAATTTTTCGCAAAAGAAGGATTACTGAACATGGATCGTGTTCAGCTATGCATCATTACTGATCCTTTAGCTCATGATGTAGAGCATGTTCCTACGATTCAATACAAAGGTCAGACATACTTCGCAACGCATTCTATGATCTATTCAAAGTTTCTTGCGTGTCATAGTCCTGCAATTAAAGGAATCTTTGTGGATTCACCGAATATCCGTCTTGAAATGGAAAGTCCAAATCGCTTACAGAGAGGAAAATATCTTATTGACTTCAGCCAGTTCGATCTCGAAGTCCGAAGAAACAGAGGATTTTCACTCAATGATTATTTCAACAGGCAGGATGTGGTGAAACAGGCATTAGCTGAAGACATGGACAAAGCAAAAGACCTTTTCGAAAGAGCCATGATTTTCTGCTATGAAAAGATCAATAAAAACAATGCTGATGCTCTTGACAGCTTAGGCATTGAACTTCCAGTGCCGAAGAGACCGTTCCCATCGTTCAGATATGACCAATCTTTAAAAAAATATGGCAAACACGATCTTGAAAAAGGACTAGGAACTGAGACTGATGCCACGCTTTTTTGGATAACTGGTATTCCAAGGGAAAACTACGATCTTATATATCCATACCTTTTGCCTGATGGGAAAAAAGTTGATCGGGAAACCATTGATTCAACGATGGTTTATAATTATGACATATGTGCAAGGACAGTTCTTAAAGGCGGCAAACTCACTGAACCCAAGGAAATCATGTCCGGCGCGATACGCGAGTGGCTGTTCGAACCCATTGTGGAGAGAATGCTTGATAACAGAGTGCTTCTTCAACGGCCTGAGATAGTTGACGGAAACATTGAAAACATCAACGAGCTTGGCGGATATGGCCCATTTCTGATGGTGGCATCCAGAAAAGATGCATCCGGCCGATCTTTATTCCCTGATACCATGGGCGGAGGTATCGGCATCGAACGGACTTTGTATGCCATATGCCGAGGCCCGGCACTTAAACGGATAGAACAGGTTACGGTCTTTGGCAAAAATCCAGATTCTCATCAGCTATACCTTTTCTAATATATAGATTTTAAGATTTTCTATTTTCGATTTGTATCTGAAAATCGGCCTTGATCTTCGTTTCGGCCACTAAGAATGTAACCTGACCGTCTCGGTCTGGAATAATACACCAGAGCGGGACGCTCTGGTTACATAGTGGCCGAAACGAGGATCAAGGCCTGAAAATCTATATGTTTTGGGCTCGTTCCCATGCTTTGCGTGGGAACGCAGTCTGGATGCTCTGCGTCCTAATTCTTTGTTACCGACAAGGATGAATTACACACTCTGAAAATCTATATGTTTTTTTACTGGTTACTTTTTAATTATCCGATGAAAATTTTTTATGTGCGGTATTACAGGTCTATATAATATGGATAGTACTCAGTATGGGATTGATAAAACCATACTTGAGTCCATGACAGATCAATTGATCCATCGGGGCCCGGATGATTCAGGCTATTATAGTGATCAACGGATTGGATTCGGCTTTAGACGGCTTTCAATTATTGATTTGAATACCGGTAATCAGCCCATGTTCAATGAAGACCATACAATCGTGTCAGTCTGTAATGGGGAAATTTATAACTATAAAGAACTTAAAGAACGGCTAATTGCCAAAGGTCATATTTTTTATACTGTCTGTGATGTAGAAGTGTTAGTTCATCTTTTCGAAGAATACGGCACTCATTTTGTGAATGAACTGAATGGTCAATTTGCGTTTGCAATTTATGATAAAAAAACAGGATCATTGATGCTTGCCAGAGACCATGTTGGCATTGCCCCTATGTTTTACACAAGTATTCACCATGTGTTCATTTTTGCTTCTGAAATTAAAGCCATACTCAACCATCCTCTTGTCAAACCTGAAGTCAACCTGACTGCATTGGATCAAATTTTTTCATTTCCGGGCATGATTAGCCCTGAAACCATGTTTACGAATATTTGGAGCTTGAAACCCGGGCATTATCTTCGAATTCAACACACGCATACTGAACTTATCGAATATTGGGATTTGAATTATCCTGAAGCATCCCAAATTGATCACGGAAAACCTGAATCTTATTACATCGATCAGTTAGATGATTTATTAATGAAATCTGTGAATTATCGTTTACATGCAGATGTACCTGTTGGATTTTATCTGAGCGGTGGACTGGATTCTTCGTTGATTGCAGCCATGATACACAAGATACATCCTGAAAAAAGGCATTCGTTTTCTATCGGTTTTACAGACAAAGATATTGATGAAAGAACCTTTCAGCAATTGATGATCAAACAGGTCATGTCTGAGCATCATGAATCTGTGTTTGATCAGCAAGACATTTTAGACCGTCTTAAACAAGTCATTTACCATGCAGAAAGCCCTCTCAAGGAATCCTACGATACCTGTTCCCTAACGCTGTCTCAATTAGTAAAAAAAAATAATATTAAAGTTGTGCTGACAGGTGAAGGTTCAGATGAATTATTTGCAGGATATGTTGGATATCGATTTGATGAGCAGCGGTCGTATCAAGATGATCTTGATATCTCCATGATGATAGAAAGAGAAATCCGTGAAAAACTGTGGGGAGACCCGAATTTCCTTTATGAAAAAAATCAGTTTGAATTTAGAGAAACAAAGCAGGCTATGTATTCAGATGCAGTGAATGAAAAATTTTCACTATTTGATTGTGTGAATAAAGAACCAGTGAATAAACAACGGCTGACCAACAGACATCCATTTCATAAACGTTCTTATCTGGATTTTAAGCTGCGTTTATCAGAGCACTTGTTAGCAGATCATGGAGATCGGGTTGCGTATGCCAATTCAGTTGAAGCACGCTATCCATTTTTAGATATTCGCTTAATCGAATTCATTCAAATCATTCCGCCTCATTTGTTAATTCATAACGCAGTTGAAAAATATATTCTAAAAAAAATGGCATCCCGCTACCTGCCAACACAAATAATTCAAAGGGAAAAATTTGCATTTGTGGCTCAAGGCAGCCCTTATCTCATAAGACAAAAAATTGAATGGATTGAAGATATGTTATCTTATGAAACAATAAAAAGACAGGGATATTTTAATCCAAACACAATTGAACGATTGAAAAAAATTTATCGTGATGATATGTTTATGCTTAATCAAACATTTGAAAACGATTTATTATTAATTGTATTAACGTTTGGAATTTTTTTGGAGATATTTAACATACGTTGTTTTATGTAGTAAAAAGGGATGGGGGACCGCGAAAAATACTTTTTGCAAGTAATTTCGCAAAGTAACATTAATTTAAGGAGTTCGACATTAAGTTCGTACTCGACATGATTAATAAAGGAGAATGAAGATGATAGATCCAACGATGGTAGCTCAAGCTACAGAAAAACTTGCTACAGCGGTGAATAATGCTGCTAATGCTGCGGGGATTCAGGCTGCTGCGATTAATAATGCTGCGAATGCTGCGGGAGTACATGCCGCAGCAATTAATCAGGGCTTAAAAGCGGCTGCAATGAATACTGCGAATACTGCTTCTAATTCTGCTGCAATGCATGGATTATCAGTTGGAGCAGCGAAAACTGCTACAACTGCAGGTGTAGGTGCAGCCCATTGGTTATTTCCTACGTTTGGACTGCTCTCTCTGGCTGGAATTATTGCTTGGGAGTTTTGGAAAGGTTCAAAGGAAGCAGAGGCAATAAAATCCTCGTAATATGCACGCATGAATCAGGGTAATTTCAATGCATCATTTCCGTTTTTTTTATTATAGTTTTTCAGAAAAGAATTTTGGCAAGGCAGCAGGGAGGAAGGTGTATACCTAATACATCGACGACCGATAACGCAGCAAAAAACTTTTCTGGAAAGATAGAGAAGCGGAAATGATGCTATTTTTTTTTAATCTGGGTGTTAAAAATGAACAAAAAAATTATTCACAGTGTATTTGAAAATATTTCAGAGCGTTTTCCTGAACATATTGCCGTTGAAGAAGAAACCAACTCAATTACCTACACCCTGTTAAATCGTCAAGCCAATCGCATTGCATGGATGCTGCTTGAACAAGGTCTTGTTCCAAAACAGAATTCAGGAATAGATAATGCCATCATCGGCATATTTCTGCCAGCCGGCATGGATTATATTTCAAGTATTATTGGTGTGTCTAAAGCCGGCGGTATATTTTTACCTCTTGATATCGAATTCCCAGAAAAAAGACTTTATCCTATTTTAAACAAAACCATGCCGAAGTATTTCATTACCAATCACCAATTAAAAGATACGGTGATCCGCTTAATGAAAGCTTTTTTTTCAGTCATCCAGCCAGCAATCGACCATTCAGATTTCTTATTAAACACTATCGTAGCAGTGGAAGACATTATTCATTATTCAGAGGAAAATCCTGATCAATTACCGGATCCGGACAGCGGCAATTACATTATTTTTACATCAGGTTCAACCGGTGAACCGAAAGCTATTCTTGGATGTCATAAAAGTTTAAGCCATTTTATTCATTGGGAAATTGCTGAATTTGGCATTAACGATTCTGTCAGAGTCAGCCAATTTGCGCCAACAACGTTTGATGTCAGTTTTCGGGATATGTTTGTTCCATTGCTTTCAGGTGGAACAGTGTGTATTCCTAGCCGCGAAACCGCATTGAATGCAAGAAATCTTCTGAAATGGATGGAAAAATCACAACTGACACTGGTACATTGCGTCCCCTCTCTTTTTCGTTTAATCATGAAAGAAATTGAGGTGTTAGACAATCCTAAAGAGGCCTTGCCCGCGCTCAAGCATTTTTTATTGGCTGGAGAAGCGGTTTACGGCAGCGATGTCATCCGCTGGTTTGAGATGATGGGGAATCGCATTGAATTGGTAAATATCTATGGGCCTTCTGAAACAACCCTTGCAAAAGCCTTTAACCGTATCACGGAAAAACCGACTGAAAAAAATAGGATTATGCCGATTGGAAAACCGATTTCCAATACGGCTATATTGATTCTAAAAGACAACAGGCTTTGTAGAATCGATGAAATTGGAGAAATCCATATTAAAACACCGTTTAGAAGCAAAGGCTATGTCAATGATCCTGAAGCAACCAACAAGAGTTTTATTCAAAATCCATTAACTCCAGATACAGAAGATATGATCTATAAAACCGGTGACATGGGAAAATATCTGGCTGATCGAAGTGTAGCTTTTATCGGCCGTTTAGACAGACAGGTTAAAGTTAGCGGTATTCGTATTGAATTAGACGAAATCGAAAGCATTGTTCGAAACTATGAACATGTGGATCAGGGCGTTGTCATGGCTTATAAAACGCCTGAGCATGAATACCGTTTAGTGTGTTATTATACTGAAAAAAAATCTGTTGACATATCTGCGTTTAGATCATGGCTTTTGCACTATCTCCCCAATTATATGATTCCGTCTTTTTTTGTTCGCGTAAAAGAATTCAACCTAAACATCAATGGAAAAATTGACAGGAAAGCCTTACCGCGCCCGGAAGCATTGATGTATGAAACCATTCAATATGCGCCTGCTGCAAATGAAACCGAAGCTAAATTGGCAGATATGTGGAAAGAAGTCTTAAATCTTGAAACCGTTGGTGTAAATCATCCATTTTTTGAAATTGGCGGCAATTCTCTTAGTGCCATCCGAATTATATCTAAAATTTTTAAAACATTTGGAACAGAAATAACAATACGGGATTTTTTTGATCATTCTACAGTCAGAAAACTATCGGAAAAAATTATCCAATCTAAAAAAAGTATTTTCTTAGAAATTCCAGAATTACCTAAACAACCTTTATATGATCTTTCTCATGCGCAACGTCGTTTATGGATTTTAGATCAAATGGAAGGCGGCGGCATAGCCTATACTATACCGTCAGCATATAAGATTGAAGGGGATTTGAATATTACCCAGCTTCAAAAAGCCTTTAATTTGCTGATACAGCGACATGAATCTTTACGGACACGCTTCATTGCCGAACGTGCAGAACCCAAACAGCAAATTCTCGATGTCCTCAACTTTACAATTGAAGAAATTGACTTGACGTTAGAATCCAATCCTGAATCAAAAACACGGGAATATGCTGCAACAGAAATGCTGACCCCATTTGATTTGTCCACAGCCCCTCTATTCCGAGTAAAACTGTTTAAACTCGATGTAACTCATTACATCTTACTGCTGAATATCCATCATATTATCAGCGATGCATGGTCATTAGACGTATTAGCCAAAGATGTGTTAGTGTTTTATGAAAGCGCTGTTGAAGAAAAACAAGCTGTATTACCGCCGTTAAGGATTCATTACAAAGATTTTTCAGCATGGCAGAATCATCTGATGGCATCTGATACGATCAAAATCCATCGGGATTACTGGCATCAAAAACTTTCTGGTGAGTTAGACACTTTGAATTTGCCGTTGGATTTTACACGACCACCGGTTCAGACATTCAATGGAAGTTTGATCCGCTTCAATCTTGATGATTCTATTGCCAATAAGGTGATTCAATTCAGCAAAACGTCTGATGCCACGTTATTTATGATACTTCTTTCCATTTTGAAAATTCTTTTGTACCGATACTCAGGCGGGGAAGATAAAATCCAGAGCGTGATTATCGGTTCCCCTATCTCCGGACGAAATCATATCGATTTGGAACATCAGATTGGCTTGTATATCAATATGCTGCCGTTACGAGATGAAATTCATGCTGATGATACGTTCTCAACAGTTCTTGACAAAGTAAAAAAAACAACAACTGAAGCATATGATCATCAAATTTATCCATTTGACATGCTGGTGGATGAATTGAATTTGTCCAGAGATGTCAGCCATTCTCCAATATTCGATGTGGGTATGACGCTGCATACAGATGAAAGAATCGAGTCCCGATTTGAACAAAAACTATCAGGAAAAATTAAGATTTCAGAAGTTGAACTGGAGTGGCAATCCAGCAAATACGACCTTATTTTTATTTTCATTCAATCAGGGAATCGCCTATGTCTTGATGTTAATTTTAACACAGATTTGTTTACCAAAAATACAATTACGCGAATAGAAAACCATCTTGAAGTATTGATGACTGATATTCTTGAAGATACGAATCGCCAGATTCGGTATCTGAATATTCTGACGGATTCTGAAAAACAACAGGTATTAGTTGATTTCAACTCTACAGTCATTGATTATCCAAAAGATAAAACGATTACGGATTTGTTTGAAGCATGGGTAACTCAAACGCCGAATCAGCCGGCTGTGATGTGTGATGATATACAATGGAGCTATTCTGAACTCAATGCAAAAGCGGAGAGTATTGCTGGATATTTCTCAGAATCTGTTCATCCTGAAGAAATTATCGGCGTTATGGTTGACCGTTCTGAATTTCTTATTGCCGCATTACTAGGTATATTGAAATCCGGGGCCGCGTATTTACCTATTGATCCGAACTATCCTCAGGAAAGAATCAATTATATTATCGAAGATAGCAATTGCCAATGGTTACTAACACAAGACTCATATATGGAATTTGCTCATCAAACGCGAGCAAAAAGAATTATTGATTTACATCAGATCGTTGGGGTGAATTTTAATTCGCCCATCATAGGGACGAATCAGTATTCTCCTCACCCCTCATCATCACTTGCTTATGTGATTTATACCTCAGGATCAACAGGAAAACCTAAAGGAGTATTGATTGAACATCAAGGACTGATCAACATGTCTCTGGATCAAATCCGTTCTTTCGGTATTCAGTCTTCAGATCATGTTTTACAGTTTTCTTCTGCTTCTTTTGATGCGTCTTTGTATGAAATTTTCATGGCATTGTTTGCAGGCGCAACATTGGTAATTAGTGGCAGAAATAGAAGTGATAATCCTGAGTCATTCAATGACTATCTTATGCAAAAAAGGGTAACTACGGTAACACTTCCACCGGTTTTCCTGAATACATTGAACAAAAATTTATCAGGAACAGTAAAAAATATCATTACGGCTGGTGAACCTGCAATAGTTGCAGATGCATTGTTTTATAGTCAAACACGTCAATACATCAACGCATATGGTCCGACTGAAGCCTCTGTTTGTGTTGCGTTTCACCGAGTTGATCCTCACCGAGCGTATCGCTCAGGTATTCCTATTGGAAAACCCCTGTCAAATACTCAACTTTTTATTCTGGATGAAACCCTTCAGCCTGTACCTATAGGCATAGCCGGTGAAATATGCGTTTCAGGCGTTGGTTTAGCGCGCGGATATTTAAACCGTGATGAACTCACCCAACAAAAATTTATACCTCACCCTTTTTATCATGGAGAAAAATTATATAAAACTGGTGATATTGGCAAATGGTTAACTGATGGAACTATAGAATTTCTCGGCAGAAAAGATGACCAAGTTAAAATCAGAGGGTACCGCATTGAGCTTGAAGAAATTGAACATGCGCTCAAACAGAACCCGGATATCTCCGATACATTAGTGATTGACAAAAAGCGATCTGACACTGAAAAAGAATTGATTGCATATTTTACGACGCATTCTAAACTTAGCTTTTCCCTGAATTCTCAACACCTTCGATCAATGCTTGGACATAAACTGCCAGAATATATGATTCCTGCACATTTTATTCATCTTGAAAAATTTCCGTTAACACCTCACGGAAAAATTGACCGGAATGCGTTGCCAAACCCGAATGAAGCAGGACTTTCTACTGGAACCCTGTATATTGCTCCGCATACAGACAAGCAGGTCATGCTTACTGAAATTTGGGAATCCGTTTTAGGAAGAAAAATTGGAATCCATGATAATTACTTTGCTTCTGGCGGGGATTCCATCAAAGCGATCCAGATTGTATCTCGCTTGCGGGAAAAGAATTATAAGATAGACGTCATCGATCTATTTCGCTATCCGACGATTGATCAATTGACTGATAAACTGATTCTGTCAGAAAGAATAACAGATCAACGTGACGTGTTCGGTGAGGTGCCGCTCACAGCGATCCAGTCATGGTTTTTTAAAACCTTTACAGGGAATTACCAGCATTTTAATCAGGCTGTTCTTTTGTCTGCACATGAAGAATTAAGTCAAGAAGCGTTGTACTCTGTTTTTCAGGCTATCCAAACGCATCATGATGCCTTGCGAATGGCTTATCACATTCAAGACCATCGCATTATTCAGAATAATTTGGAATCTACAGATTATCCCATTAAATTTGAACGTATAACCGTAAAAAATACTGATGAAATGCTTAGTTATGCTTCAACTGTTCAGCAAAGTATTAATTTAATCAATGGCCCGTTGATGAAAGCGGTTTTATTTCATGTAGAGGAAACGCACACTGAAAAAGACCGCCTGCTCATTGTGATTCATCATCTTGTTGTGGATACGGTGTCATGGCGAATTCTCATTGAAGACATTGCAACTGCATATCAACAAGTTCAGTCAGGTCAACCCATTCAGCTTCCTTCAAAAACCGATTCTTTTAAATCATGGGCTGAAGCTGTTCATGCTTGTGCGAATAGTGAAGCATTGCTTGGCGAAACAGAATTCTGGATGTCGATGCAATCCGATTCTGTGCCGAAACTTCGTCAGGACAGGAAGTCTGAACATAATCTTGTTCAAAACAGCCAATCTCTTGACATAACACTTTCTGAAAAAGAAACTGACACTTTGCTGACAAAGGTACATTATGCCTATACGACCACAATGAATGATATTTTGCTAACTGCATTATCCAGAGCCATATATCAATGGCAGGGAATACATAAAATTCAGGTAATGCTTGAAGGACATGGCAGAGAATCGCTTTCACCCTATATCAAAACCCAAGCAGCAATGGATGATATTGATATTTCCCGAACAGTTGGCTGGTTCACTAGTATTTATCCAGTCATCATTGAACTCTCTGTTGCTTCTGATATTGGGTATCAGATCAAATATGTAAAAGAACTTCTTAGAAAAATCCCATCACATGGTATGGGTTATGGAATTCTCAACTATATTGCCAATAGAATTCCACCATCTTCTGTACCACAAATCAGTTTTAACTATTTGGGTCAATTTGATACTGAGTCATATTCGCATTTATTTCAGCCTGCTCATGAATCCGTCGGCAATTCAGTAAGTCCAATGGCAGAACGATTTCATGACATAGATATAAGCGGTTCTGTAATCCAAGGAAAAATGGAATTGTCAATTACGTTTAATCCTGAACAGTTTAATCCTGAAACCATGCAGCATTTTTTAGAAATGTATACATGGAATTTACAAGCAATCGCTAATCATTGTGCATCTAAACAGACTACGGAAATTACACCTTCTGACCTGACCTTTAAAGGCTTGAGTCTTGAAGAGCTTGAAGCGGTTTATTTAACCACGGAAGACACGGAAAAAATATAAACATAAAAAGTAGCTTCTCAGTGGCTATCCGAATCTGATTTTAAATATGTAACTCCGATTCTTTTGGAAATTACAAATCGAAAATCGAAAATCGAAAAATATTAGGAACGTCTTTAAATGCTCGGAATATAAAAAAGTATTCCAAAAAAGTGACAGATACTTCCCGCTAAAACAAAGAGGTGCCAGATAGCGTGATGATAGCGCAGATTATGATAAGTATAAAATATAACACCCAATGTATAAGAAAGACCACCGATAATTAGCCAGATGAGTAAGCCGTGAGGAACAGTTGCCAATATTGGCTTTGCAGCGATAACAACTAACCAACCCATAGAAATATACGATAAAAGAGACAGTATTTTAGGTTTATTGGTGAAGCATACTTCAAACAAGATACCTAAAATAGCCATCAACCAGACAAGTGAAAATAATGTCCACCCAATATAACCTTTGAGATGTATGAGAACAATGGGTGTATAACTACCAGCGATTAGCAGATAAATGCAGCAGTGATCCATGGTCCTGAAAATTTGTTTAATCTTTTGATTTGTGAATGAATGATATAAGGTAGAAACAAGATATAAAAGAAACATGCTAGAACCATATACACTCAAACTAATAATTCTTATGGCATCACCAAATAAACTTGCAAATACCAGTAGAACAGACAAGCCGGAAATACTCAATGCTGCACCAATACCATGAGTGATACTATTGGCAATTTCTTCACCAAGAGTTTGATTTCTGCGCATCGACTTTTGGGTTGATTTTATTTCTTTGGGAAAACTGATTATCTGTTCCATAAATAATTATCTCATGTTTGTTGTAATAAATGGACGAAAACTGATTCGACCTTATGTGTATAACTAATCCTTTTTTATGGAAAAGAAAATAAAAGATATGTAAAATTTTTGTAAAGAATTGACGTTGACAAAACGGGCGTATTAGTCCCCAACCTTTAGATACGCCCCAGATCAAGTCCTAATGGTTACAATAAATTCCTTGAGCCTAGTATAACTGTTTTCAAGAAGTTCTAATTGTACTCCACAGTCCTCCAAATTTTCCATTTTCCCATACTCTTCGAGTTTTTTTGCAATTTGAGCAAGTGGATTTGCCATCAGATTTGCTGCTCCACCCTTGATTGAATGAGCCTCTTTTGAAATGATATATGCATCTTTTCTTTCTAAAGCATCTTTCATCTGTTGAATCTGTACAGCGACATTGTCCGAAAAACTCTGAAAGACTTCCATAAAAAACGCATGATCATTATCAAATTCTCCAATTGCAGTTTCATAATCCAGCGGTACAGAATCATTATTATTAGAATCGGCTGCCTGATTTTTATTTTCAAATTCTTCGGTGAGCTGAGACAAAATGGCATCCGTTGGCGTTGTGATAACGTCTGTTTTTTTAGTTTCTAACCATTTGGTAACCATCGAGATCAATTCTTTTTTCTTGATCGGTTTGGTGATGTAGTCATCCATATTGGCAGCAAGACATTTTTCTTTATAGCCTTTCAGAGCATGCGCTGTCATAGCGATAATCGGAATTCGTTTTAATACCTGCGTTTGTTTAAAATTTTCCTGTTCAATATCACGAATTGCTTTGGTTGCAGCATACCCATCCAATACGGGCATTTGAATATCCATGAGAATAAGATCAAATTCGTCTTGTTGATAAGCATCAACAGCTTGTTGTCCATTTTCTGCAAGATGAACCTGAAATCCAGAGACATGTAAATGCCGTAATGCCACTTGTTGATTTGCAGGGTAATCTTCAACAAGTAAAATTTTGGTTTTGATAAAAGCTGGGTTTGTACCTACCAATTCCTGCCTGATATCAAGGGTTAATTGGAGTTGTTCATTTTTAACATCTAATTCAGCCAATGGAGTATCTAATTTTTCAAACTGAGCAGTAAACCAAAACGTACTTCCTTTTCCTAATTCACTTTCAACACCAATGTCGCCACCCATCAGTTGTGAAAGTTGTTTAGCAATAGTTGTCCCTAAACCAGTTCCTCCATATATCCGAGTTGTTGATCCATCAGCCTGAGTAAAACTTTCAAATATTTTTTTCTGATTTTCTTTGGAAATACCGATTCCTGTATCTTGTACTGAAAACAACAGAGTAACCTTATTGGATTCAATTTGATGTAATTCACAGTGCGTTGTTATCTCACCACGATTGGTAAATTTTATCGCATTACTAATAAGATTAATAATGATTTGTCTCAATCGTCCGGGATCACCCATTAAATTAAACGTGATTTCCGGAGAAATATAACATTTCATCTCTATTCCTTTTTCTTCAGCCCTATACTTAAAGCTTTCCACAATAGATTCAATTAATGGAATGATATTAAAAGGAATGCTTTCTAATTCTAACATACCTGCTTCAATTTTTGAAAAATCTAAAATATCATTGATAATTCCTAAAAGAGATGCGGCTTCATTCATTAAGGTTTGAAATACATTTCGTTGGGCTTCGTCTAAATTGGTTTCCATGATAATTTCGGTCATGCCAATAATGGCATTTAATGGAGTTCGTATTTCATGACTCATGTTAGCTAAAAATTCACTTTTAGCCACGCTTGCCATTTCTGCGGATTCTTTTGCCTGTTTTAATTCCTGCTCAACAATACCTCGTTGATAAATTTCTGAGGTTAACAGGTCAATCGCTTTTCGATAATCTTTAGTACGGGCTTCAACAAGTTCTTCAAGATGATGACGATGATTTTCTAATTCGTCTTCGCGGTTCGCTAACTGTTTGACTTTTTGTTCAAGCTCTTTTTGATACGCAATCAAGGCCTGATTATTTTTATCTAACGTTTCCAGAGTATCATTAAACGCCAATCCCAATTGAATGATCTCATCTTTTGAATTTCCTGAGTAATGAAAACGGGCGTGGATTTGACCTAATTTAACATCTCTCATAACATTGGCCATCACCCGAATGGGTTTGATGATGCCTTGAGACATAATTGCGAGAATTAATAACAGTGTGATCACACTAATTGTTGTACTAATAAAAAATGACAGTTGAAATTGATTGCGTAGGGCTTCAGCACTGCTCATGGTATTTTTTAAAAATAACTCTGCCTGATCAGATATTTCAGCTAATAAACGCATGAGTCGTTCACTGGTATCATTAAAATGCGCATTCACTTCATTGATTTTTTTTTCAAAAGTAAAGTCCTGATCTAAGAGTCGGGAAAATGTAGTAACATACCCACTCAATTGATCATCCATTAAATTAAAATTTTCAAATTTTTGTTTTAAGGTTTGCATGACCACTTTTAATGCCTGATATTCAGATTCCCGGTGATTTTCCAAATAGTTATTCTGAAAATGGGTGAGTGTAAATAAGGGTTTAAACAATTCCGTTTGATTGCTGCGTAACACAGCGTAAACCAAGGATTGATAATTTGAGTCAAATAGCGTGAGATTGATACGTTTTTCTGTTTTTAATTGAATGATCTGATTAATGTCTTTTTCATAATAAGTTAATAATTCAGATACTTGGCTAAGTATATGTAAAATGCTTTCAGGTAACTCGCTTTTTTTTAAATCGATCAACCGATTTTTCATCTTTTCCATGGTGATGCCAAAATGTTTTTCTGAATCCAGTTGATCTGATGAAACCATCATATTTTCCCAATAACGGATTTCAAAAAACAACTCATGAAGGATGCGGATTTCTGTTTCTAAAAATACAGTTTTTTGAATCTGATCAGCACTTTGCGATTGCTTATGCAAAAATATAGCTAAAATCAGATATCCGATTCCAAACAACAGAATAAGCCATGCAGCAATGGAATAATATTTTCGGTTGATCGTACCTAACATAATGACCGTGTTCTCTTAGATGGTTATTTTTGAATCAAGTTTAATTCAACTGGAATCACTGGAGAAATGGTTTCATTTCGAAATAAATTGACACTATTTTGAACAGCGAGTTGTCCCATTTTATAAGGTTTTTGAGCAATTGTTGCTGTAAGCTCGCCTTGTTTTACTTTGACTACAGCCTCATCAATTGCATCAAATCCCACTAAGACTGGCAGCGGCTTATTCATTTGTTTCAGTGCGTCAAGAACACCCAAAATCATGGTGTCATTATGAGCAAACACAGCATCAACCATAATACCTTTCTTTAAAATTCGTAACATGACTTTCTCTGCATCCTTTCGGTCAAAATTTGCAGTTTCACGAGCAATAATTTTAATATCTGCAAATTGACTTAACATATCATTAAACCCTTTTCCTCGTTCATGGGCTGCTGACGTACCCGGAATACCTTCAATTTCAATTACTGTGCCTTTATTATGAAGCGATTTAGCAATTGCCTGTGCTGCCATTTTTCCACCTTCAATATTGTCCGATGCAATATGGGTTGCAATATGACCTCCATTCACTTTACGATCCACTGTAATGACCGGCACATTTTTTTGGTTAGCTAATTCAATAGCCGGGCCCATGATTTCTGAGTTCGTTGGGTTGATAATCACACCATTAAGCTTTTCTTTCAGTAAATTCATAATATCCGTCAGTTGCTGTGAATCATCATTATTGGCATTGAGAATTTTCAATTCAGAACCAAATAGCAATGCCGTATCTTTTGCACCTTGAACGAGCGAGGCAAAAAAAGGATTTTTAATATCAGAAATAGAAATGCCAATGATTTTATTAAATGAGTCATAAGTAATCAGATCAATTGGCGTCCGAACGAAGGAATCAATGGGTTCGCCTTTTAAGGCTTTAAAGGCAAGATGAACACCATATTCACCCATCAATTCAGGATGCTGTTCTGCTGTTGCATGGATACGTCCGGCTCGCATTTCATCCCGAACCGCATTAATATTATCATATCCTGCTAAAAAAACCTTGCCTACTAAATCTAACATTTCAAGGGCTTGCAAGGCGCCCAATGCCATTGTATCGTTCGCACAAAAAATAGCATTGACGTGACCATGAGTTTGAATGAGTTTCGTGCAAACCGATAGCGCTTCATCTGTATGCCAATTGGCAGTTTCAGATGCAATTACCTGTATTTGACTATTTTGTTTAACTGCTTCAATAAATCCCTGTTTTCTTAATTCTGCATTTTCAACACCCTGAATTCCTTCAATTACAAATACTTTCCCTTGGTTATTCAGTTTCTTCCGAATATAGTCACCCACTAAAGAAGCGCCAAGACGGTTATCTGAACCAACAAATGGAATATCAATTCCCTGTTCCTTGAGTGTGGGTTTATGTAACGGATTGTCAATATTGATCACTGTGATTTTTCTATCCATCGCTTTTTTACAAACAGGCACGAGTTTTTTTGAATCTGCCGGAGCAATCACAATTGCACCATATCCTCTTGAGATTAAATTTTCCATAATACTAATTTGACGTTCAACATCGGTTTCCCGTTCTACTCCGAATACTTCAATGGCTATTCCCTGCTCAGTTGCAAACCGTTTTGCACCTTCCTCCATTTTTGAAAAAAAAGGATTGGAAAGCGCCTTCATCACTAAAGCAATTGTTTTGGAATTGTCTGCGTAAACGGTATTCATGGAACCAATACTGATAAGCAACATCATGATACTAATCCATAAGTTACACATCATTTTTTGCATGTAGAACCTCCTTAACAAATTAAGATTTATTTTTTGAAAAACAAAAAACAATTGTCTTCTATTATAAAAAAAGAGAGTACAATAATATGTATAAGATGATGAATCAATAAGTTAATTAAAAAAATACTCTTGATGTTTGATGTTTGATTTTCGATTAGGTATTTTTTTGAAATTATTTATCTGAAAGGCTATAGGTGTTGGGATATAACTCACTTAAAATTAAACGAATTTGGCATTGGATATACTCTTCAATGGTGTATTTTTTAGCCAAATACCAACGTCTAAATACCCACATATGTCCTAGTACAGATATGGTATGTGCTAAAATATCTACATTGATTAAAGATGTACCATTTGGGGTTGTAAAAAGGTTAAACTTGTTAAATACATCCACAAAGAGTTGTGTAATTCGTATTTCTGTTTCAAACACTTTGTTTCGCCATTGCATTGGCAGGTTTTGAGTTTCCTGATACATCAGGAGGATATGGTCACTCATGCGGTCACATACAAAAAAATATTCCCGCATGACTTCTTCCAAAACTTTTTCTTTTTGTTCAAGACGTAAAAGGGCTGCTGCAAGTGAACATTCCACTTCTGCATGAATAGCATCACAAACTAAATACAGCACATCCTCTTTTGAAGTTACATATTCATATAATGATCCAATTGAAATTCCAGAAGCATCTGCAATTTTTCGGGTTGTTGTTTTATGAAATCCCTTTTCGATAAACAATTGAACTGCGGCATCGACTATTTGCCTCCTGCGTTTTTTAACAAGTTCAGGATTTTTAACTTGTGTTGGAACCTCATCTGTTCTCAACTCATCAAGTGTATGTTCTGTGTTCACGTTGTCTCATGCAAATTGTTAGATTGTTTGAATAAAAACCGATCAAGCGCTCAGTCATATATTGATTCGTGCCATGAGACACATGAAATGTCAAGTATTTTTAAAATTTGGAAAATGAACGAAAAAATCTGCAACCATGTTCAAAGCCAAATTTTCAATTGCATTTGATAATAA
>PDZT01000054.1 GCA_002753105.1 Deltaproteobacteria bacterium YD0425bin50
GAGCAGTCCATTGCTTTTGTATATTGGGTCATAAATAGAGATTCACCACGGTGTCCTGTTAAATAGCTTAACAAGAGTGCGTAAGAAACTGAGCCGGATGTAGGTTTGGCTTTTGAGCGAATTTTTTGTGAACGTCCAACAAGATGACCTGATTGTGTCCATGTTGAATTAATATTCCGGGCGATTGACTTTAGGGTTGCTTTACTAAAACGACCTGATTCAATATTATCAATATGTTTTTCAAGTAATTCACGACTAACCACTTGGCCTTCAGAAAAAGAAAACATGAACGGGAGGCTTAATCGGAAAACAGAATCTCTGGCGATGGTGCAGAGGAGTGCCAGTAAAGGTTGAGCCTCTAAATCTCTGTGCCAAAAATACAAAAGAGTTCTAAAAATCGTTAAGTTAGGGTCTAATGAGTAGAGTTCAGTAAGATACCTTGCGGAGAGAGAGCGTGTTTTACCAGACCTTTTTCCCAAGCAATTATCTTGTTCAATATGTTGAAAATATTCTGTTTTACTTGTAATAGGGGTATTGACAGAGGATAACAAAATTGACAACTCTTTGAGCATCATCGTTCTGGCTGAATGGGCTCCACCTCTTTTAAAACTAAATCCGAAACGTAGAATATTTTCATTCTTCATTAACAGCACATACCAAACTGGGTGTAGTTTATCTTACTTTGATTTTGCTCATAGCAGACCGAAACAGTCTGGTTGCATTTTTAATCGGTAAGAGTCAAATTTATATAAATGAGTCGTAATTTGTCAATTTTATTTTCTTTTTACTTGTTCTTGAGAAATAGCCTAATAGTTTTCTTCGATATCTTTTACAATATACGCAGGTGTTCTTCAGTTTGGTTGACTGATTTTTAACATAAGAACCATAGAAACCGCTAACCCATACACCCGGTTGCTGAGCTTGATCGATATTCTTTAAAAATGTATCAAGAATATGCTCCAAGCCTTTTTCATTTATAACTATACTTTTGCACTTTTTGCCATTTCTGCGTAGGCTAAATGTAAGAACCCTTGATTTTACTGGATTCCGGCTTTCGCCGGAATGGGCAGGGCTGCAATTCTTTTTTACTTTCAGAATATCCTTTCGAATGGCAACCAAAGCGGACAATCGTTGAGCTGGAGTTTGGGATTGCCAAAAATCAAGGTCTCCTAACGGAGCTTGTAAATAAGCCTATCTCCTTAGCTTGATGCATATGGGGTTGGGGGGAGGATTCCTCTTTTGAATGAACAGATGAATCATGAATCAGTTTTTCTTCAACAACTGTTGGAACAATCACAATTTTTTCTTTTCCACCTTTACCGGGTTTAACTAACCTGCCAATACGAATTTTTCTTGGGAATCCCTAAGCTCGAAAGGTATTACTAAGGACTGATATGCACTTTTGCTTGCTAATCTGCTGAACTTCAGCAGACGATAAAATAATTCGAAAACCAAGGTTAGAAAAATTATCGCTTGGTCTAAGCCAGAAACGGTATGATGAACGGCAAAGTTTAGCATTACTGTTCCATGAACCACCGCGAAGTACCCGTTCAGTACCCGTTTGACTGCCCATAGGATCAATGATATGTTCTTCTGGATAATCTCCATACCAATCATGACACCATTCCCATACATTTCCATGCATATCATATAATCCCCATGCGTTTTTTCCTAGTGTACCCACTGGAACCGTTTTTTCTCTGTACAATCCGGAAGAGCAACCTGTATAGGGGAAATTACCATTGAAATTTCCCTGATCTGTTGATAGACAATCACCAAATGAAAAAGGAGTTTTTGTATTGGCTCTGGCAGCATATTCCCATTCAGACTCTGTGGGCAAACGGTAGCCGTTTACATCTCCTATCAATGTAACTTCAGCATCGATAATATGCCCATCCTCTTCCTCTTGTATGTCTATATCATACATTTGATTACGGTTTTCTATCTCACTTAATTGATTACAAAACATCACGGCATCATACCATGTTAAATTTTCAACAGGGTAATCATTTCCATCATTTTTAAACTTGGATGGGTTATTGCCCATGACTAATTTCCAATGGGCTTGGGTCACCTGAGTTGTCTGAATATAAAATCCATTGGATAACGTTACTAAATGTTGTACCTCATCTGGATAACGCTCGAATTCCTTAATAGGGCTTCCAATCGTAAACGTATCCGATTTTAAAAATACAAATTTCATACCTATTGAATTCTGAAACTCGTGCAAATGCTTTGGTTTTTTAGACTTTGTTTTTATCTCAACAGGCTGTATTATTTCTACTAGTGGAGATTTAGGTTGTGAACTTAGCATATCTCTAAATTCTATAACCGTTTGAGGCCGATTCGCAGCTTCAGTTTCAAGAGCTTTTAGTATCGCTTTACTAACCATAGGAGATAATGTTGGAACAACCTTGTCCGGAGGTTCTAACGTGTCATCCTTTTCACGTTCTATAGCTTCAGGCGGAACTTTTCCGGTAAGCATTGTGTATAGAGTCGCGCCACAGGCATAAATATCTGTCCATGGCCCTTGATGTCCTTTTCTATGATACTGTTCATACGGCGCATATCCTTGGGTTAATATGACCGATAAACTGCGACTTCGCTCACCCATAGCAAACCGTGATGAGCCAAAATCCAATAAAATTGGAATGCCGTTTTTAGTTAAATAAATATTTTGGGGTTTGATATCCCGGTGCAAAAAACCTTTAGTATGCACTTCGTGTAATCCATCCAAAAGCGGCAACATAATATCAATAGCAGGTTTTTCAGGAAGGATACCACTTTTTTGCATTAAATAGCCCTGTAAAGAAAACCCTTCATAGTAATCCATAACTAAATATGCAGTATTGTTTTGTTCAAAAAAAGTTCGGATACGAACAATATTGGAATGATTAAATTTTGCCAAAGTTCTTGCTTCCTGCAAAAACTGTTTTAATCCAAACATAAACGCTTTATTGTCTTCTTCTGAGTAAGGCGTTACTGTTTTTCTGTCTGTATTACGACCTGCAAATTCTCTTGGCAAAAATTCCTTAATAGCAACCCTTAATTCTAACATTAAATCCCAACCTAAGTATGTAATTCCAAAACCCCCCGGTTTCCCAAGAACACGACCCACCAAAAATTGGTTATTCAGTATTGTACGAAGTGGAAGGGACAACGGGCTTACATTTAATCTTTTTTCATCAAGTTTACAATTGGGACAAATAGAAACATTGCCTTTTACTGACATACAACACATACATAACTCTTGAGAACTCATTGCTATTCTCCATGCATAGTTAATTTACAAAAATTCCTATTGCACTATAGTTGTCAAAATTGATTTTTTCATATTCCAATAATCGTGCTTCCATCCGTTCGATCCATTCAACAGGAGTTTGAGATACAGACAAATCAGACTCCATATCGGTTTCAGTTACATATTCCCAGAAACCATCTGTACATAAAAGAAATGCATCAGATGTCTGAATCTGATGACATTTTTTTTCAATACTGATACTAAAATTTTCAGCATTACCTAAGGAACGAAGAAGACGATTTCTATCATCATGATGACGAATTTCAGAAATATCAATCTTGCCTGCATCCGCCATCGCCTGTGGAAGGCTATGATCTTTGGTTTGAAATACAATACTGCCTTTAGAAAAATGATAAAGACGCGTATCTCCAATATGTGCCCACAATGCGCGCGTTTGGTCAACAATGAACACAAGTATAGTTGTTCGCATATTAAACAATTTGGGTTCAATTTCCTGTTGAGATAAAATCGCTGTTTGAGCTGATTCAATATACCGCTCAATTGCAGTAACTGATAATTCAGGTGTGGATTCAAATGACTTTAATATGGTTTCTACTGCAATCTTGGAAGCAATTGCCCCGCCTTTATGTCCGCCTAAACCATCTGCCATCACATAACACGTAATTGAATTAATCGTTTTGTAGCCACAATAATCCTGATTTTCTTTTCGGCCACCAGGTTTGCTTAAGGATACTGTAAGTAGGTTCATTTTTATCCTTATTTAGTGTAATTGTAGTTGTAGTTGTATGATATAATTACTCAATTTATCTTAATATTCCTAAGAATATGCTAAAAAGATCAACATCTCCATATGGGAGATACTGAATGTGAAATTCAAGATGTAATGCTGAAGATTGAAGAGACTGCTTAAATTTGGAAAAGTGGTTGAGATGAAATTCCTTCTTGATAGCAATGATCTCTTCTGGCAAAATAACTATGATAAATGATTATCAAAAATTACTTACGATGTAAATGTTATTTTAGTAGTTGTTTATCAAAAAGAACATGATTTGCCCTGAATGTAAAATGCCCAATGATATTGAATATAAGGTAAGAATTTTTTGTTGACAAACAAAAAAAATCAGTTATTATTTATAACAAACGTTCGATATAAAAAATAAAAATTATTAGGAGACCATCTTCTTGCCCAAAATTGTAAATCATGATCAATACAGAGAAGACATTTGCAAAAAGTGCTTCGCGATTTTTAGTAAAAAAGGATATGCAAGTGTTACCATGCGTGAAATCGCCCGAGAAGCTGATGTTTCTACAGGAACTCTGTATCATTATTTCCCTACAAAACAGGCCATTTTTGAACAGATGTTTCAGTATATTGCGCCTGAAAATGTGGCACAAACCTTAGGTCAATATACTCAATCTATGAAACTTGAAGAAAAACTAAACCAGTTCACCCATTTTTGGGGAACATACAAGACATATTACCAGAATATTTTATTACTACTAATTGATTTCTATAGAAATAGCGATACGGGTACTGCCCAACAAGTGATTGATCGCATAGCCATGTTTTATATAAATGAAATAGCAAAATACCTAGAATTACCTATAGAAATCGCTGAACTGATGTTTACGTTTCTCACAGGTATTGTGTATCACATCATGGTTCGACCAGAAACCGTTTCATTTGAAAAACTGGTGGGGTTGTTTAATGCCATCGTTCTTGAATATCAACAACAGCATTGAGAGGAAATTACCAATGGATGAGGTCTCGGTAATCTTAAAAAAAATAATTAAATCCTTAGAAGTCCGAAATATCATTGGCATTATCGTTCCAGAACTTGCCAATATCTGGGCTGAAAATGATCATGGCCATATTGACGCAAAAAGTTCATTAAAAAAGCTAATTGTTGATCCAATTAATCGCAGTGTTATTAAAAATTTTTTTCAGGAAAAAGATGATCCTTATTCGGTTTCTTTACAATCGTTGTTGACAGATGCAGAATTTTTACAATCTATAAAGAAGGAAATCCCTAATCTTAGCGATAGCTTTTTAAATATATTACTTCAATTATGCAGTCAGCTTGAAGCTAAACCCATTTCTGAACAAAAAGAAATCATCGCTGAGTTATTCACCAGTATGTCTTCTGGAAAATCAGCAGAATTGATTACAAGCCTATGCCGGATAGCTGGAACGCTGCAACAACATGATCCTGAATTTCTGTCCAATACACTAAAACCATTATTAGTCAATTGGATTTCGCATCTGGATATGTCAGATGTCAAAGCCTATACAGAGTCGCTTTCAACTACGACAGTTCCTTTTATCAACATGGTCAATGAGGTGTTATGGCAATATCCATCCAAAACTTTGTTACTTTTTTCGCTGTTACCTGATATTATTAATATATTGACCAAAACAGTTCAGACGAGTCTCGCCCATCTAAATCAGCTTCCCCCAGACCTGCTTACTGATGTATTGCTGTCACTTTTTGGTGAAATGGATGCAACAGCATTCAGCCAGACCGTTAATGAAGTGACGGAACTGATTCGCAAAATTCATACAGGAAGCGCTTTACTTGGTGAAGCAGGTTCTCCACAATTACCAAAATCTCTGAATAGGTTTTTCAATGATTTTGGAAAGCAGTTGAATTGGCCGATGCTTATTAGATCCAAACACATGCTGCAACAGATCAAAGGAACAATTCATGAATCATGGCTGGATCAACTTAAACAGCATCCTGACCTGATACAAAATCAGCTTTCATCTCTGAGTCAAAAACCCAATCAACAACTTCACGCTTTGCATCAAAAATTATCCCTTATAACAGCGCTTTGTGAAGAGAAAGGGATCAAGCAGTTAGCTGACGGTATTTCAGATTACAATGCAGATGAGCTTGCTGACACACTGAACCAGATTGTATTACTCTTGAACCAATTGAAACAAGACCGCGCAGATGTGCTCCAAAATGCAATTACCCAGTTTACCTATGCAATTGATACTCAGATGCTGGCAAATCAAGTTCCATGGTTGTCAACGATTCTTCTCGAACAATTTAAACCCATAGCGCGAATTGTTTTGCCTCATATCGTTACCCTGTGTTGTCAATGGCTTATGCCTGAAGATGATGATCAGGATGATGCGGCAGCGCAGGCTCGGCAAGCTATCTCTCAACTCATTGCTCAAGCGGAGGTTTGCAAATGATAGATATTTTTTTAAATGCAGCACGAACTATTGAACCCAATGCAGTTAGTGAAGAAAAACAACATGGAAAACTAGTAGTTGGCTATACCTGTTCATATTTGCCTGCAGAAATTTTACATGCTGCTCACATCATTCCAATGCGGCTTCGAGGTATTGAAACCCATTCATTGGAAATTGCAGATAGCTATTATGGTCCTTTTATCTGTACATTTCCAAAATGCCTGTTACAACTTGCAAGCCAAGGCTCATATCATTTTCTTGATGGTGCAATTATTTCTACTGGATGTGATGGTATGCGCCGTTTAGATGAATGCTGGCGTAAAGCAGGTTCAGATTATCACGGAAGTCTGCCTTCTTTTTTCCATTATTTTGATGTGCCTCATAAACGGGAATCCTATGCAATATCATGGTTTATTGAAGAAATCCGAAAATTAATCCAGCACCTTAAAACTCACTTTAACGTAAAAATTACGGATGACGCTATCCGACAGTCAATTCAATTATATAATCACGGCAGACGCCTGATGTTTGAGCTTGACAGTCTGAGACACACAGAACAGGTACGCATTTCTGGTGCTCATGCGTTTGCAGTGTCTGTGGCTGGAACAATTTTACCCCGTGAACTCTTTACAGAACAGCTTGCCCTTTTCCTGAATCATGTCAAAAATACAAATACTATCATGGGAAAAAACCAAAAACGACTCATGGTTGTTGGCAGTGTGAATGATGATCTTGAATTAATCGAGCTGATTGAACAGTGCGGAGCCATTGTTGTGTCTGAACATCTGTGTTTTGGAATTCGGAATGAAGACGATCTTGTGAATGAAACCGGTGATCCTGTCGCAGCTTTAGCTGATCGGTATCTTTCCAATTCAGCCTGTCCAAGAATGTTCGGTTATTTTTCTGAAAGGCTGAATCTTGTTAAAGAAAAAATTCAAAAAGCTCATGTTCATGGTGTTATTATGCAAAATATTCGCTTTTGTGATTTGCATGGTTCAGAAAACGGCTTAATGGAACATGCGCTTGAAGCTTTGGGCATACCTTGTATGCGTATTGAACGGGAATATGGATCGCTTACAGAAACAGGAAGAATTAAAATGCGAATTCAAGCCTTTTTAGAACGAATTGAGTCATGATGAAGGAGAGATAGTATGAGACCTGAATTATCCGAATACCCTTTTGACTGGATGTTGTGGCGAAGTTTAATTTCTGCATCCCGCTTAAAACATGGTTCTGAAAAAGAATATCAAAGTGCACTGCGGTATATCCCCTATTTTAAAGGTGTTGTGAATACTATTTATAATATGGGAAGTCCGGGGCAGAAATTTCTCAAAATCATTGAGACGTATGTTGAACGCATTGTAACAGCTAAAGAAAACAATAGAAAAGTGGCGATGACAACCTTTTGTTTTTCGCCTGCATTGTTGCATGCAATGGATATTGTGCCGGTATCTTTAGAGCCGATGACGGTTTTAGGGAGCGTGATGTGGAAACGGGGGTGTCTTGATTACATGGATTTCTGCACAGATATTGGTTTTTCAGAAACCGGATGCTCATCTCAACGCGGTTCTATGGGCGCTTACCTTGCACGCGCTGCATCTGAAATCGATTTCATCGTCATTGACAGCGCCGGAGTTTGCGATACCAATTCAAATGCATTTTCTTTTGCCGCAACTTACTTAAACAAACCTTTTTATGGTTTGAATTATCCGGCAACGCTTATTGATGATCAGACAAAACACTATCATCGTGATGATTACCGCAATATGATTACATTTTTGGAAACCCATACTGGAAAAAAACTTGATATTGATCGTTTGCGGGAGGTTTTAAACCAACATGCAAAACAGGATGCCTTGATTCATGAAATCGAAGAACTTCAAATGCTTGTGCCCAATCCCATGCCAGTTACGTATAATTTTTTAATTTATGCAGGCCGTTTCTTTTTTAGCGGCGTGTCTTTATACACCGAATTGTTAGAAGAAATGCTTGAGATAGTGAAACAAAACGCAAAACAAGGCAAGTCTGGATTAACTGGTGGTCAGGAAAAATTAAGGGCATTTTTTATCTATATTGATCATTATTCACTGGATTTAAAACTATGGACACTGCTTGATCAGCGGGGAATTTCTCATCTAGGAAATATTTTAAGCCGAGGATTTAGTGCAAAAGCGCCTTATATTAAATATGTTCAAAATCATGGATATCAGATTGATACGAGCACTCTGGATTCCATGATCGATTCGATAACTGAAATCAATGCGCGTATGCCTATGGTTCGTTCTATCCGAGGGCCTTATGATTTGCCACACATGTGGCTTGAAGAATCCGCAGCTCTTGCCAAACTCCTGAAAGCAGACTGTTGTGTATATAATGGAACTCCGGGATGCCGCAATACATGGTCAAATGTTAAACTGATTGCCAATGATTTGGAAAAACATGGATTTCCTACCCATATTATGTACGGTGATGCGTTCGATGAACGGGTAGAATCATGGGAAATCACCTCAACACGTCTTGAAGAATTTTTTACCATCAGGGGGTTATTATGACAATTATTGCCGGGTGTGACGTTGGCTCTTTGACTTCAAAAGCGGTGATTATGCAGCAAGACAAGATACTTGCTGTTGAAATTATAAAATCCAAAGCGAAACCTCAGGAATCTGCAAATCTTGTTTTGGAAAACGCATTAACTAAAGCTGGATTAAAGTTACCTGATGTTCAGTTTATTGTAGGAACCGGATATGGCAGAGATCATATTCCTTTTGTTCACAAAACCATGTCTGAAATCAGTTGTCATGCACGCGGTGCCAAGTGGCTTGTACCTTCAGCAAAGACCATCATTGATATTGGCGGGCAGGACTGTAAAGTAATTAAATTAGACAAAACTGGAAATGTTTCCAAATTTATTGCAAATGATAAATGCGCGTCTGGAACCGGGCGTTTTTTGGAAGTTATGGCGCGTATGATGAATATTTCAATTCAGGAACTGGGTGAAGTGAGTGAAAAATCCAAGCAACCCATTCAGTTTGCTTCGATGTGTACGGTATGGGCGCAGGCAGATGTTGTCAAATACCTGAATTCAGGATTTGCGCTTGAAGATATTGGGGCAGGCATTAATATGGCAATGGCAAACCGTGTCTCAATGCTGGTGAGTGCTATTGGCATTGAAACGGATATTTGCATGACAGGCGGAGTGTCCAAAAATTCAGGTGTTTTTGTTTCGTTAGAACGTATATTAGGCCATAAAATTAAAAAAGCGAGGAAGCTTGATCCACAATTGGCTGGGGCATTAGGCGCGGCATTGATTGCAAATGATCAGATCAAAGGGAGGGCATAGAAAATGATTGTTGCTGGATGTGATTTGGGTTCTCAAACCGTAAAAGTGGTGATCATGGATGACATGCGTCTGTTAGCAAAAACAGTTATACCTGCAACGACTCAGCCTGAAAAAGTTGTTGAAGAGGCGTTAAACCTGACATTAGACCAAGCTAATTTACGCATGAGCGATATTCAGCGTTTTGTGGCAACCGGCTATGGTCAAAAGCAGGTATCTTTTGCAACGCAAACTGCATCAGAGATTGTCTGTCATGCTCGTGGGGCGCTATGGCATTTAGGCAGTGTCCGGACGATTATTGATATTGGCGGTCAAGATGCCAAAGCCATCAAAATTGATGGTCAGGGAAAAGTGCTTCGCTATCAGTATAATGACAAGTGTGCAGCAGGAACCGGCAGATTTCTTCAAATTATGGCAGATGCTTTGGAAATCCAACTGGATGACATGGGAAAAATTGCTGAAAAGTTCACTGAATCGATAACCATATCAAATCAATGTGTTGTGTTTGCAGAAACCGAAGTGGTTTCGTTAATCAACGATGGTAAAAAAGTACCTGATATTTTAAATGCTTTACACAAGGCACTCGCTGCCCGAGTGGCTTCACTGGTTAAAGGTATTGGAAGCATCGAACAAGATGTGCTGATGACAGGCGGTGTGGCTAAAAATCGAGGTGTTTTTCATGCATTAGAAGAAACACTTGGTGTTCGTATTCAACAACCTGAAGGCATGGACCCGCAGATCAATGGAGCGATTGGTGCGGCGTTGATAGCATCATAGGGAAAATGCACAAATGAACGAAACTGTGTTTATTGCTGAAGATAAACAGCGCGTTATGGATCCTTGATCATCAAAAAATTTCGATTAACATCTCTGACATATTCCCAAGCTATGCCATTATATTTATAAGCAATGGCTTGCAAATCAACTGCGATTTTTCTGTTTGTATATCTGGCTATTTCGTAATCAATAACTATTTTAAGAATAAATAATGGTTTTAAATCTTCTACAGAATATTTTTTTGCTGATTCAATAAAGATATTGGGTTGAATAATCTTATTCATGCAAAAGAACTAAAACCATTCTTTAATCTTTAACTTTAGCAACCAGTTCAAGAGTATCTTCAATGCCTCCAGCATCCAATTCTTTGCGGATTGGCAAAAGCTCTGATTCCACATCAACAATTTTCCATTCGTTAGCAGAAAGATAGCGTATAATCTTTTCCTTTTTTTCTTTGTCACGTCCTATTATTCCAAGGAGTTTAAATCTTAAGCTGTCAGGTTGCACAAGTAATGTATTTAGGTTCATATTAGATTCCTCAAAGTTTTTCTGGAAAGCTAGTCAAAACTTAACCAACTGCTCAGCAATCTCCAGCGCCTCTTTAAATTTATATTTTCCAACCAGCTTTTCGAGTTCCTTAAGTTTAGCATCACATTCATGCGGCCATTTAAACGCTGCCATCTCTTCAATAATTTCCTTGCACGGCTTGGGTTTCTTTTTCTGTATATGAGGGATGAGTTTCTCCAGAAAAGCTTTCAGTTGCACTCTATCTCCGTTCTTAGCCCCTTCCTTCATTTCCGCTGTATCTGTTTGCATGGATGCAATCGGTGCAAGAATATTGATTGTACTTTTAAGGGCTGCATCGAATCCGTTAAAGAGATCAGAGCTTATGGTATAAATATCGCTTTTCAAGGCGGACTCCAATTCCGCTGCAATGCGTTGGAGATTTAAAGCGCCAATAGTTCCAGATACGCCTTTGACTGTATGTGCCAACCTTACCGCTAAATCAGCATCGCTTTTACCGATAGCATCTTGAATCTCCTGAGTAACATTCTGGTTATCACGATGGAACTTCATCAGTAAGTTTATGTAAAGTTTCTGGTTGCCATTTACTCGAGATAGACCGACTTCAGTGTCAATACCATCAAGTTGACTTAAATCTATCTTGTGAGAAGCTGGCTGAGTTGTCTTTTCCCGCATCGTATTTATGAATTCCTCAGGCAGCTTTCTTTTAGCCGGTTGAATCCATTTCATAAGCGTTTTAAATACTTGAACCGGATCAATGGGTTTGGTCACATAATCGTTCATGCCAATTTCAAGCACCTGCTCTCGGACACCGCTCATGGCATCTGCAGTCATCGCAATGATAGGAATTGGATTCTTATTTATTTCTGCTTCCCACTTTCTGATTTCTTTTGCCGCAGTTCGTCCATCCATCACCGGCATTTGCAGATCCATGAATACGACATCATATTGCTCTGCATCTGAAGCATCTTTAACTTTATTAACCCCAACTTTCCCATTCTCGGCTACTGTAATGAAAAAGCCTTCCTCACTTAATAATTCTACGGCTAATTGCTGGTTAATCTCATTATCTTCCACCAACAGAAGGTGAGCGCCTCTGATGCCATCAAATCCTTCGGGTAAATGAATTTTTCGTTTGCCTCGTTCTATTTTTCTGTCAACTGCGTGACCAAAAGTATCCATAATGGAATCAAATAATACGGATTGGGTTACAGGCTTTAATAAAAATCCATCGATGTTTATTTTTTTTGCATGGTTAATCACATCTTCTCTACTGTGGCCTGTAACCATAATAATTTTGGGAATTTTAGCAAGGGTAATGTCGTGCTGAATTCTTTCGCACACCTCAATGCCATTCATTTCAGGCATCTGCCAATCTATTAGGACTATCTCAATTGGCTTTTCGCCTGAAGAATCCTTTGCTTTAATTATATTTATAGCTTCTTGTCCTGAAGCTGCAGTATGAATCCGAAAGCTGAATTGCTCTAAATACGTTTTTAGCACTTCCCGACAGGACGCATTGTCATCAACTACAAGAACACTTATGTTTTGAATTGTTTCAGGAATGATGTTGGTTCTTTTCTCATACTTATCCTGCCTGCTGAATTTAGCTGTAAACCAAAACGTGCTGCCTTTACCTATAGCGCTTTCAACGCCGATCTCACCTCCCATCATTTCAGACAGCTTTTTGCTGATAGTCAATCCTAACCCTGTTCCACCATATTTTCTCGTTGTGGAACTGTCTGCCTGCTGAAATGCTTTAAAGAGCTTGCCTTTTTGCTCATCAGTCATACCAATTCCTGTATCGCGTATCGAAAATTTGATAAAAACCGATTCTTTCGCCACTTGAAGGGATGAAATGGTTACGATGATCTCTCCCTTCTCAGTAAACTTGATGGCATTATTGACAAGATTCAATAAAATCTGCCCTAACCTCAAAGGGTCTCCCTTTAATGCAGTTGGCACATTGGAATCTACCGAAAATATGATTTCCAAGCCTTTTTCATAGGTTTTCATCGTTACTAAATTGGCGAGGTGGTTCAGTACATCGTTCAAATCAAAGGCCATCACTTCTATGTTGAGCTTGCCCGCTTCAATTTTGGAAAAATCAAGAATATCATTGATGATTCCGAGTAAACTTAATGCTGACATATGGACTTTATTAATATAATCACATTGCTTAGGTGTAAGATCGGTTTTAAGCGCCAAAGAGGACATGCCAATAATAGCGTTCATGGGAGTACGAATTTCATGACTCATGTTGGCTAAAAATTCGCTTTTGGCTTTGGTAGCAGACTCGGCAGCCTCTTTCGCTTGTTTAAGGTCTTCTTCCACACGTTTACGCTCGGCAATTTCACCCATTAATTGCTCGGTGGATTCCTTAAGTTTATCCAAAGCATGCTCTGTGCGTAACTTCTGTCTTTCTGCATCCTGCATCATGCTAAATGCAGCTCGCATTGATTTATCAAGCTCGTTGGTTCGCTCTTCTATGCGGATTTCAAGATCGTGGTTGAGTTGTATCAGTTCTTGTTCCATCTCTATCTGCCGCATTCGTGTCAAACCGTTTGTCGCAAGAATTTGGGACAATTCTACCATAAAAGCCATAACTGAAGGCATTCTCTCTTTAGGTATGACATGAACTTCCTTAAGGACTTCAAGATACTCCTTCTCATCAAAACCAAATTGTTTCGCCTGATTGCGAAAAAACTCTAAATCAGGTGGTTCGTGTAACATTTGACCCGTAAAAAGATTGCCAACATGAACCCCTTCGATAAATACCGGAGTAGCGTAATCAACTAATCCATGAGGGCATCTATAACCAACATACGGGCCATCAAAAAGATGTTTTAATATATATTGGTCGCTCTTAAGGCAATTTTCAAGGGACATGGGATTTACGCGGTGAAAGTCAGTACAAATTTTTTGCCAGCCTGCTGCAGTAAGCACATTACTTTCATTATCGATGAGCGCATGATTAATACCCGTTGCTTTATAAAGATATTTCATCAATTTTTGGAGAGATGGAAGGTCAATAAGCTGTGAAATTGAGTATTGCATCGTTTTGGATTTTTCTTTGTTACTACTTTCATCCATTTTTCTCGAATCAGAAGATTGATGCGTTATCATTTTTGACGATTCTTCCCAAATCTGAGGATACGCTGGAGGGCACCCCAGTTCTGCGCACAAGGCATTCATTTCCTCTTTTAGTTCTATCACACGGGATTCCCGTCCAATCATGGCTTTATTGAATTCTTCTAATTCTTTGGCACGGTCACGCAAACCTTGTTCCATCCGCTTACGATCAGTGATGTCAAAGATAATTGAAAATAGCAGCGTTTGTCCTTTAAATGCAATCGGCGTTGAATTCACTTCCACATCCCGAATCTCGCCGTTAGCCAGACGATGACGAAATTCAAACACATTCCGATCCTCCATTTTCACAGCCTGCATGACCTGATAAATTTCTTCCGGTGTGAGTTGATTGATTTGCGAAATCGTCATTTGTTTCAATGTTTCAAGCGTGTATCCGTAATACTTTACCGCAGACTCATTGGCATTGACTATCCGACCGCTATTCGGATCAAGGATAAACATGACTGCGCTGTGCCTTTCAAACATACCTCGAAAACGTTCTTCACTTTCCTTTAAAGCGAACTCAGCCTGCTGCCGTTCCGTTATCTCCTTTTGGAGTTGAGTATTTTGGGCTTGTAACTGCGTGAGAGTTTGTTGAAGACGAATATGAGTTTTTAAACGCGCCAATACTTCTTCAGCACGAAAGGGTTTAGTGATGTAATCCACAGCGCCTATTTCAAAGGCTTTGACTTTATCTACCCCTTCACCCAACGCGCTCATAAAAATTACCGGGATTTCCCGCGTGAGTTCATCGGCTTTCAACCGACGGCAAACTTCATACCCATCCATACCGGGCATCATAATGTCGAGCAGAATGATATCCGGCGGCATGTTATGCGCAACGTGCAAAGCAACCTCACCGTTAATCGCAGGTCTCGCCCGATAGCCATGATCGGTGAGTAATTGTTTTAAGACTGTTATATTTTCTGGGGTATCGTCCACAATCAGAATATTTGCCTCTTGTTGAGACATATTTCTCTCCTTTATTATTTTTTTACTGATATAAGGCTAATAGTATATCAAACCGATAATTATCCACTAATTCTACTAATGTATCAGCTAATGTTGCATTTTGAATACGAATCTGCTTAATCATGGTATGAGCAAGTTCCATATCGGCATTATTGACGGCTTGACGAAAACCCTGTTGTACTTCGTCTGATAAATCTGCAAGCATAACTGGATTAAGCTTAACTTGATATGATTTGTTGGTATCTGTCAGCTTTGTCTCTTTTTCATACAAATATCTAAAACTGGAATATTTCGGCATCATTTCTGTTTGATGTATATCGCTTGACTTTCCCAATTCACATTCAATTTTGAAGGTAAATGTCGTACCTTTGCCGACGTTGCTAAGAACCGTGATGTCCCCGCCTAGCATTTGGACAAACTTTCGGCTGATGGGCAATCCCAAACCTGTTCCATCTTGCGCTTCCCTTCCGATTTTTGACTGAACAAAGGGCTCAAAAATAAGCTCTAATTCATCAGGCAAAATACCGGGTCCAGAATCTTCGATTTCAAAATGAAGAATGAAACATGATGAATGAAACCTTGATTCATTTTTGTCTTTGTCTGGTTCTATTTTTTCGCTTTTAACGCTTACGGTAACGCCGCCTTCTTTTGTAAACTTTATCGCATTACTCAAAAGATTAATCAGTATCTGACGAAGCTTTACCTCATCTGTTCTTACGTAACGGGGTAATTCCTTGCTGTACTTAATCACCAACTGGAGGCATTTTTCATTTGCACGAAGGGAGAACATATCTGCAACATCATCCAGCAGACAATGCAGGTCAAAGTTTGTTTCATTGAGTGTAGATCGTCCAGCCTCAATTTTAGATAAATCTAATACCTGATTGATCAGTATGAGCAAATGTTCGCCACTACGATTGATGACCGAGGCATTTTTCTGATGTTCTATGGGCAGGCTGCTGCTGCGAGCCATCATCTGAGCAAAACCGAGAATGGCATTTAGTGGAGAGCGGAGTTCATGATTCATACTGGAGAGGAATGCACTTTTTGCGTGATTCGCGGCTTCAGCGCGTTCTTTAGCAATGGTCAATTCATCTGTACGCTGCCTGACCAAGTCTTCAAGATGCTCTTGGTATTCGCGCAGCTTATCCTCTTCTTTTTTTACTACCTGAACCAACAACAAGATATCGTCAATAAATTCATGTAGTAAAAGCTGGTACTGATTATTCTCTTCAAACTGCAAAAGGTTATTTCCTGCAACCTGTAAAGATTGGTTCAACGCCGGCGCAAGATGTTCTAAGCGGTCAGATATATTTTTTCCTGATTCTAAAACAATAGACGACAGATTCTGGATCAATTTCATGAGGTCTGCATGTTCTGTTTGCAGAATCAAAAAATCTTTTTGTATTTTTCTTGTACGAAAGCTGATACTGCCAAAAATAGCCAATAATATACAAAATGTCATGAGTAAAATTTTGATTTCATCAGTAATATCCTGCGTGATAATTATTGTAGCTTCCGACATATCCGAAATTCTGTCGGAAAAAGAAGTATAAATCCTCCCGGAATAAATCATTATTGGGGAATAGCTATAGACATCACCGATCCGTTTCGGGTCATCTGAAAACCAAATTAGCCCTTCTATTGCTATAAAAATATGTGTATTACCTGTAACCGATATAGAGAAAAAATCATCTGGTGTATATGAATTCACGATATAGTAGTCAGCATACCGTTTGACAAAATGCACCCGCTGTACATCATCAATAATATCAGGAAAAAAAATAACTGCTATCTGTCCGGGTTTCAGATGGTTAATCTTGCCAAAAAATGAACTGTTTATCAGAATGATTCCCTCCATCGTCAAAA
Source organism: Deltaproteobacteria bacterium YD0425bin50 (assembly GCA_002753105.1). Classification (GTDB taxonomy): domain Bacteria; phylum Desulfobacterota; class Desulfobacteria; order Desulfobacterales; family YD0425bin50; genus YD0425bin50. The sequence goes on from PDZT01000054.1 coordinate 17,077, forward strand.
GCGGAGTTTTTTTGATGGTTCCATCGGCGCCGATGATCAGTGTATGCACGGCAGGTATTGACTGTCCCTGAATTCCGGTATCAGCCATTTTTTCAGCATAGCTCAACCGATTCAGAAAGAGTCTTTTCCATGACTCTGAAGAATCTTTAAGACGAAGAGAATCAATCAATATGAAAATAAGCAGAAAGACAAGATTTGCCAATAAGAAAACGATCCAGTTCCATTTCAGCACAAAACCAATTTTGGTATGCAATAATCCGATACTCTTATTGTTCATCTTCATCGCCTTGGAAACCCTTTTGGTATATTACTACAGATTTTCCTTTTTCTTCATCGTTCCTTTCGTGGTTTCAAGTATTATAGTTCTGTCGGTCAGCACATCTCCGTAGTCATCCATCGCCATCTTGCCATAACAGGTGTCGTATGTACGGGGTGTTTCAAAATACGTTTTTATAGCTGCGCGGGAGTAACCGACCTCTCTGATTGATTCATACAGGATGTGTAAAATCGAAACCGTATATTGAGAAGCATTCGTAGCTTTCATATTGTATTTTTTTTCAAATTCGGCAAGTTCTGTTTTATAGAGTTCTCCATGTATTTCTTTTGAAAGTGAAAAGAATAATACCCCGTCTAATAACGGGCCTGAATACAGATTGAGAATTTCATCAGATGCCCATGCAGAACAACCAAACTTGATATTCGGACGATGTTCACGGACGGCTTTGAGCATCTGAAGCACATCTCTTGCTGGCAGAATATTGAAAATTCCATCGGGGTCCGCACTCAAAATATTCTGATAGGTTTCTTCATTTGGCGTAAACGGAATCCTCACAATCTCGCCAGAAAAATTCTCTGAGATCGCTTTGACAAAAGGATCAACATACAGAATATTATCCAGAGAAGTTACCAGAACAAGCCGTTTCACCCCGACTTTCTGATAATACATGGCAACAGCCTTGGCCTGTATAGCATTTGTCTGACACAGCCTAAAAAAACCATCTTTTTTCCCGCTCAATAAGGCTGAAGATGGTGCGATGCCAAAAGTCGGAATCCCTGTTTTAGCAGATTCCTCTGCCAGCCAGCCCGCATCTTTACTTAGAACTCCGCCGATGATGAATGAAACACCTTGATCGTTTAATTTACGGTAGGCATTTTTTACAGCATCCTCTTTAATGGCCGAATCTTCAATGATGAATTTTATGGGTCTGAAGCCGATTTTGGGATTTTTATCCTGATAGTAACGAATAAACAGATTCGCTTCATTTCCGGTAAGTGATTCAATCGGCAGAATTGCGCCTATGAGTATCGGTCTTGAAAAATACCATAGTGTCATAATGATACCAGCTAAAATTACAGCTAAACAAGTCATCATAATAATTATTTTTGTTTTCATCAGTCTTTAGCTCCATTATTCTTGTTCTCTATTCAACCATCCGCAAGAGAAGCGTGAGATCGAATAATCAGGTAGTTTCAAAATCTCTGGTACCGGATACTACCAGATCAATCGGAATAATGTTATATGTATTGGCGAGGCATACCTCGCCAATACAGCATAACATAATGTATTCCCTCTCGATTAAAAATAATTACGACATACTCTATTATTGTAAGTGGAGTTTGCTCTAATTATAAATTGAGCATGGATTCAATCTTTTCGACCAACTCATTAATTTTACACGATTTTGACATCATCGGCCGGCCTCCGATTATCCCTTCATCATCTTTAGAAACCAATGAGGAGAGAAATAATAAAGGAATAGTTTTAGTATCCTCAGAATCTGCTAATTCCCGTCCTACATCCCCTCCAGATACATCCGGCATATCAATATCACTGATGATAAAATCAGGTTTTTCTTTCCGTGCCAAACTCAATGCGTTGCTTCCATCGTTTGTAAAAACCACGGTAAATTTACCCGTTTTTTCAAGTTTACTTTTTAAAAATGAGGTAATAGACTTATCATCATCAACCAGCATTATTTTTTTTAAATTGTCCATACGATACGATCTCCTTTTTTTAAAAAATTAATATTTTCTTTTCTTTTCAAACACCAAACACCGTCTTTTGATCA
>PDZT01000373.1 GCA_002753105.1 Deltaproteobacteria bacterium YD0425bin50
ACGTAATCATTCATCCCTTCATCCAAACATTTTTCACAATACCCTGAAATCGCATGAGCAGTCATGGCAATAATGGGCAGCTTTTCATAAGCATGCGTCTGTCTAATGATACCGGTTGCTCTAAAACCATCCATGATCGGCATATTGACATCCATCAACACCACGTCAAATTGAGATTCTGACACCTTTTGTACTGCCTCCTCACCATTGTTCGCAATAGTTACCGATAACCCGGCTTGTTCTAAAAGCTCAGAAGCTACCTGCTGATTGATTTCATTATCTTCAACTAAAAGGATTTTAGCTCCTTTTATATGCTCAACATTTATTATTTCCAGATGTTTCTCTGTGATCAAACTGGATTGACAGATTATTTCATCATGAAAAACATCATCTGTTGTATCTTTCTGAACACCAAAAAATGCAGTAAAATTGAAGATACTTCCCTTGCCATATTCGCTGTCCACCCAAATTTCCCCATCCATCATTTCAACCAGATGTTTTGAAATAGCTAATCCTAGACCTGTTCCTCCATATTTTCTGGTAGTAGAGCTATCGGCCTGTGAAAAGGGTTGGAACAGATTATGAATTTGTTCAGAGGTCATTCCGATTCCAGAATCCTGTACAGAAAATTCAATACCTATCCTACCCGATAGGTCTTTACATAACTCTTTTATCTTTATGATGATTTGTCCCTGTTTAGTAAACTTAACGGCATTGGTGGCTAAATTGATGATGATCTGCCCAAGGCGCAAAGGGTCACCAATCAAAAATAGTGGAATCTTTTTATTCATGTCAAATAAGAGTTTGATCCCTTTTTGTTCTGCTTTTATACTAATCAAATTGGACACATTATCCAAAACATCTTCAAGGTTAAACTGAATGGACTCTATATCCAATCTACCCGCTTCAATCTTTGAAAAATCGAGAATATCATTAATAATGCCGAGAAGAGACTGTGCTGAAGTTTCAATTTTTTTAATATAGTCCAATTGTTTATTCGTTAAATCGGTTTTTAAGGCAAGTCCGGCTAAACCGATTATGGCATTCATTGGGGTACGGATTTCATGACTCATATTCGCTAAAAATTCGCTTTTTGCCTGATTAGAAGCCTTAGCAGCTTCACGCTCCATTTCTGCCTTTTCCTTTTCTTTTCGTTCAGAAATATCTATAAGCGACCCTTCATAGTTTAACAAATACCCATCTTTATCATGAATAGACCTTGCGGATATATGAACAGTGATATTTTTTTTATCTTTTCTATACACTTGCGTTTCAAAATGAATCAGCTTGTCTTGAGAGTTTAAAATATGTTGTATTTTATTCAAATCATCTGAATTAACAAAAAACTGTTTGACAATATCTCGTTGACAAATAATATTTTCTGGATTGTCGTATCCAAGGATTAGCGACATAGCTGGATTAACGCTTATAAAAGAACCTGTCGGTGTCATTTGGAATAGCCCTTCAAGAGCATTCTCAAAAATACTACGAAATTTTTTTTCGGATTCACTTAAGTGTTCCTCAGATAATTTAAGATCAGCCATTCGTCTTTCTAAATTGAATAACGTTTCTTTTAATTTTGCTGCCATTATTTGAAACGTATTCGCTAATTGACCAACTTCATCATGACTTTTTACCTTTATTTCTATATCAAGATTTCCATTGCCAATAGCCTCAGCATATTGATTGAGCTTTTTTATAGGCTTAACGATTGCACTTACTAAAGGAATTAGAATTAAAGCGCCAATCAATAAAAAAACGGCTTCCGTTAGCAGTGCGAAGTAGGCTAATTTTTGTAATTTTTTATTAAAAGAATCTAGGGAAAATTCAATAACGGCTGTACCCCAACTTAGACCACTAATAAAAATATCCGAAATTATTGTAAAATTTTTTTTCTCTTTGTCATACGTAAATATGATCTCGTCTTTGTTAATTTGTCTGTTATGAAAATTAAAATCGCTGAATTTATTTCCTATTAATCCTTGATTGCAGCAGCTTAATATCATCCCTTCCCTGTCAAAAATTATGACTTTTTTAACGTCTGTTTCATTTTGTTTGATATCTTTAACAAAATTTTGCAGCGCCTCACGGTCAATATAGTGTTCAAATGTCTTGCTATCTATGATGGTAACAGCATATTTGCATTTTTCTTTTAATGACCGCATGAGGGTCATCGTTCTTTTTTTCATCTCTTCATCCAAGACATATCTCCCAGTTTGAATGCTAAAGATAGTGTTGATCAAAGAAATAAAAAAAATCAGAACGATGCCCAATAGAAATATTTTACGATAAAGTGAAGACATTATGGTTTAATTTGTTTTGTTATTAAGTCTTAGTCTTAAGTCAATTATTGCTTTTTTTCTTTATAAACGTTTACCCATTCTGTTTCACAGCGGGTATCAGGATATTGGCTATAATGGAATTTAACCCGGTTTTGGTTCATGCGGTCATAGGAAACGTATTTTTGATGACAATAAAAGCAAAATCCAGCTAATTTTTTAAATTCATCTTCAGCTTTTTCAATTGGCGGATTTTCTTTTAAAATTTTTAAAAGATTTGAAGCCTGACGACTTTCATCTTGTAATAGGTTCATGAAATCCGGTGTTATATTTTTTACTGGAACGAAAATTTTTGCTGAACCATCAAGTCGCAAACCATTTATCAGTCTTTCAATACTTCTGGCAGCACCTTTGACATCACCTTGCTTAAGTTCCTGATCAGCGCTTAACAATCCATCTTCACCCAGATTAGCTCCTGCAATATGGGTAAAAAAACCCGCTAGAGCGCCTATTGCAACATACGATGAGTCTTCATCTGCTCCGCCTGCGATAACTGCTGTTGCAAATCCATCAAAAGCCTTTTCGATAATTTCTATGGTTCCTGACTTCGCTTTTGTCCAGTCAACCTTTGATTTACCTTTTTGAACCAACTGCTTGATCAGTTTATTTTCTTCTGAGATGCCGCATAAAATAATTGTTCTTTCTTTTAAATATTTTTCAGGCACTTTTTCGTCAATCATAACAATATTCGCCAGTAAAGCGGATGTATTCATGTTTGCTAAAAATTCACCCATCCTTTCAGTTAGTTCACTAACAGCGCAAGCAATTTTTCCGCTGATCTTCTTTCCTACAACAATATTTGTATTTAGCGTACCAAAATCAGTTACATAGTTAATTTCTCGGAGCTTGACGGCATTTGGAACAAAATTTTCAAAAACACTCCCATCAGGAATACATCCCAATGGAACCTCTCCGCTATTAGTCTCAGCTTGAATTAATACCTTTTTACCCGAAAGTATAATTATTGATAAAACAATTATACCAATCATAAAATAAAACTCTTTTTTCATCATCTTTCCTCCTTAATTAAAAAATGAATCAATGTTGTTATAAACGTCTTTTCCTACCTACTTACTAATTGCTTGTGTTATAACTTTTTTAATTTTATCAGCCGAAGTAGTGATTTCGGCATATTCGATTATTCCGTCTTTGTTTAAAAGAACAATTCTTGGGACATCTTTAAGCTGATAAGATTCCTTTAATTCTGCCCATTCATCAATTAAAACTGGGAAGTCTGGCTTTAATGCATTAATGAAAAGAGAGACTTTGAAAGGACTCTCTCTAATACTTACTGCGATAATTTCAAGACCATTTCCTTTATATTCCTGATATATATCTTTTAGCATTACGAGTATTGCCCGACAATATGGGCACCATACCCCCCATATGATAATTACATTCACTTTTTGTTTACCTATGCATTCTTTAAGTTCGATTTTATTTCCTTTTAAATCTGGTAAAACAAAATTAGGAGCCTGCACACCTTTCTCAAGCTTGCATTCAAATGCCAAAACATAGGAAAACGCCAAGAATAAAATAATTAAATTAAATAATTTAAAATAATTATAAATTTTATTTTTAAAAAAGGAATTCATTTATGATAATAATCCTCAAATGCAAAAGTTTGGACATTTCCTTGACTATCAAACACTACCCCAACTATTATATACAGTTGGCTAATTTTCATGTTTGGCATATAAAAAATTTCAGGAAAAGGACAAGTATTTTTAATTTTTTTTTTTTTTGTTAAATGGATCGTTTTTC
>PDZT01000374.1 GCA_002753105.1 Deltaproteobacteria bacterium YD0425bin50
TCATCTGGTAATAAACTGTTTAAACCATTCAAAAACTGATGCGGATCAATCCGTGTTTCACATAAAAAACTCGCTGTTTGGCCCATTGCATGAACGCCTGCATCTGTTCTTCCTGAACCCTGCACTACAACTTGGGAACAAGTCATTTTACAAAGAACGTTTTCAATTTCTTCCTGAATAGTTCGACAACCGTTCTGTCTCTGCCACCCATGATATTGAGTGCCATCATATTCAATTAGCAATTTAAAATTTTTTACCATAAATCATGCTGCAGAATGAAAAAGAAATTTCATATTCGATCACAGGAAATATTCGAAAGATACATCTCCAGCGAATCATCAATTTTATCTTTCATGGTTTCTATTGAATATTGTTGCCTGCAAAACTTGCAGTAAAAATAAACGCTCCTTCATGTTTTTTTAAGAATCAGTAACTTGCCGCAGTGTTTGCAAATCAATGTTGTCATTTTTTCCATAATTATAGTCCTTACAAAAGTAATGTACTTAAAAATTTGTTTTCAGTCGTTTTTGATATTTGACAAGAACCATAGCATATGTCAAATATAATCATCAATACATCACAGAAGTGTATGGGATGAACCTGAATTCATAAGCATTTGGATAGGAAAAAGATATGAAATCAATTGAATTAAAAGGATATCAAGTCGCTGGAATCAGTGCAGGTATCAAAAAAAAAGATGAAAAAGATCTTGCTGTAATATGTTCTCAGGTACCCGCTGTAGCAGCAGGTGTTTTTACCACCAATAAAGTTCAGGCAGCACCGGTTATATTAAGCCGGGAAAGAATTAAATCAGGTAAATGTCAAGCTATCATCGTGAATAGTGGGAATGCTAATTGTTGTACTGGTGAAAAAGGAATCGAAGATGCCAAAACAGTCGCTGATCTTGTTGCATCGCATTTAGATGTTCCCAAAGATATGGTACTTGTTGCATCAACCGGTGTTATTGGGGAACCATTACCAGTTCATAAAATTTGGGATGCCATACCAGATTTGGTATATGCAATTACTACAAATGGGTTTGATGATTTTGCTGCTGCAATTATGACCACAGACCATGAACCTAAAATTACTTCAAGAATCGGAGAATTTGATGGTATTCCATTTACGATAACCGGTATAGCCAAAGGTTCAGGCATGATACGACCTGATATGGCTACCATGCTCTGTTTTGTATGCACCGATGTCGAAACCACTCCTGAATTTCTTCAATCTGCACTTTCGTCTTCAGTTGACCGTTCTTTTCATCGGATTAACGTAGATGGCGATTCTAGTACCAATGATATGGTTATTGCTATGGCAAATGGCTTATCTGGGGCTACAATACAAAACCGTTCTCATGAAAACATGTTCCAGTTTTTATTGGATCAGGTATTGATTGAGCTTGCTAAGATGATTGTCAAGGATGGTGAAGGCGCAACCAAATTTGTTGAAATTGTTGTTAAAGGTGCGGCTACCCGTGAAGGTGCAAGACGTATGGCATTAACTGTAGCCAATTCGAATCTTGTTAAAACAGCACTTTTTGGACAAGATGCCAATTGGGGTAGAATTATGGCAGCTTTAGGTAGAGCTGGAGTTGACTGTGATCCCAATAAAATTGACATTTATTTTAATGATGTCTGCATGGTAAGAAATGGTCTGGGCTGTGGAAAAGATGCTGAACGATCTGTAACACGCGTACTTCGAATGCCTGAATTTATCATTACCATTGATTTAAAATTTGGTAATATGAATGATTCTGTTTTTACCTGTGATTTATCTATGGATTATATTCGAATTAATGCAGATTATCGATCATAATATTGATTTTCGATTTTCGATTTGTATATTTTAACTCATTCGGATTTGATTAACTGAAAACGAATAACTAACATGACTCAGATGCGGCTACATAAATTTTTTTCACACTCTGGGATATGTTCAAGGCGAAAAGCAGAAGAACATATTCGTTTGGGACGTGTCCGAGTCAATGGTGAAATCATTACAACCATGGGAGTTATGGTTGATCCTCAAGTAGATAGAGTGGAATTTTGTGGTAAACGCTTACAACTTACAACTCATCATGTATATATTGCAGTGAATAAACCCAAAGGGTATATCAGCACATGCAATTCCAATGATAACAACATCATTCTTGAACTTGTCGATGTCCCAGCGCGGGTTTATCCAATTGGCCGATTAGATAAAGATTCCACCGGTATTTTATTGTTGACGAATGACGGATCAATACATCATAGGCTGTCTCATCCCTCCTTTGATCATGAAAAAGAATATGAAGTGGCTCTAGCCGAGCCTATAGCTGATGACGTATTGAGTCGGTTATCCCAAGGCTTAGTTATCGATGGAAAACGTACAAGACCTGCACAAGTCCGTCGATTGGCTAAGAATATGTTTAATATTATTTTGCAGGAAGGCAGAAATCGTCAAATCCATCGGATGGTTGAAAAAATTGGAAATCAGGTAACTCATTTAAAACGAATCCGATTTGCAAATATTCTGCTTGGTAATCTTCAGGAAGGATGCTGGCGTTATTTAACCCCATTTGAAATCAAAGGATTAATTAATGGAACATGTTCACCAAAAAAAATGCATACAGCTAAAAAATTTTAATGATAAGCGATCTGTTACAAACATGTGCAACTATGCATTACTCTTTGTATGGCTTTGTTGTTTATCATGCTCAGGTGGTTCATCATCCTCTGAACCCACAGGTTCCTTAAAGGTTGAAGTCAACTGGTCAGACATCGATTATTATCAATGCACTCAGATGGGTATTACAACTGTTGTTCTTGAAATCTTTCATTATGAAACCTCTTTATTCTCATCAACATATCTGTTACAGCCTTGCCAAACAACAACCATTACACTGGATAAGGTAAAAATAGGTTCAAATCTCACCTTAGTCATTAACGCCAAAGACTCTGAAAAAAAGATTATTTATCAGGGCAGAGCTTATGGAATCCGTATTGATGAACTTATCGTAAACGATGGTGGAACAGTTCATATATTACCCTATGATATCCCAACAATGAATTTTGTTTCAATTCCACCCGGAACAGTGATGATGGGTAGCCCTGAAACTGAGATCGGACGAGCTGAAGATGAAAAACAGCATCTTGCAAGTTTGTCAAAAGGTTTTGAACTTCAAACTACTGAAGTTACCCAAGCTCAATGGGAATCCGTAATGGGATTTAATACGTCAGCTTACTATGTTTGTCAGAACTGTCCTGTTGAAAATGTATCATGGTATGAGGTACAGGAATTTATTAAACAATTAAATAAAAATGATACAAAACATGTTTATCGCCTGCCTACAGAAGCAGAATGGGAATATGCAGCCAGAGCAGGGACGCAAACAGCTTTTGCCAATGGTGAAATTGTTGATGAAAACTGTAATGATCCTGTGTTAAATGAAATCGGATGGTTTTGCGGCAATGCACTACTTGAAAGTAAACCTGTAGCTCAAAAAAAGCCAAATGCGTTTGGGCTTTATGATATGCATGGCAATGTACTTGAATGGTGCCAAGATAGTTATGGTGAATATCCTGATGGTTTTGAAGCTGACCCTGTTGGATCAACGACAGGTGGTGAATACAAAGTGGTCAGAGGCGGGCATCGATTAAGTCCTGCGTCTCATTGCCGGTCTGCTAAACGATTCAACTATAAACCAGATACCAAAAATCTTTTTTTGGGATTTCGTCTAGTGAGAACCTAATTGATTCGCTGAATAATTTTTTGCAATTCTGTTGTATTCGCTTGATCTATGCTTATCTGTACACCCATGACAATAATATCTTTTGGCCATCGAATGGAGTTTGGAAATTTTACGTAATCTTTTTCTGTGGTAATTAAGAAATCAACCTGATATTCATTTGCTTTTTGACAAATTATCTCAACATCTTTCTCATGATAAGCATAATGATCAGGAAAATCCAAATAACCTTGAATTACACAAGATACATTTTCTAACATTGATCGAAACGCTTGAGGTTTGGCAATTCCAGAAAATACGAATACATTTTTATGTTTAAGAAAGCTCAACTGTATGGAATTGAAAAGCGAAATATCATCAGCATGTGT
>PDZT01000375.1 GCA_002753105.1 Deltaproteobacteria bacterium YD0425bin50
AGTGAAACATTTAAAAATAGGATTTGTTCCACATGTGATTGTGTTAATGAGTTATGCTATAGTCATTGCACTGCAACCTGATTTTGGATCTATCGTTATTCTGTGTAGTTTAACATGGATAATGATGTTTGTGGGTGGAGTTAAAATTCGTTATCTGTTTTTAACTGTGTTACCCCTAATAGTTGTGGGTTATTTTTATATGATTAATGCAGATTACCGAATGGATCGATTGAAAAGTTTTCAGGACCCATGGAAGTATAAATCAGAGGAAGGTTATCAGCTTATTCAATCTTTATTGGCATTTGGAACAGGTGGTGTTTGGGGTACAGGTATTGGTCAGGGGTATCAAAAATTATTTTATCTGCCTGAACCCCATACGGATTTTATTTTTTCGGTAATTGGCGAAGAATTAGGCATGGTTGGAGCGTTGTGTATTGTTTCCCTGTACATCATGATTTGGTGGAGAGGATTATGGATTGGAATGCAAACAGAGGATAGGTTTGGTTCTCTCGTGGCTGTTGGATTATCAACAGCTATTATTTCACAGGTTGCAATTAATATGGGTGTAACGCTGGGTCTGCTTCCAACTAAAGGATTAACGCTTCCGTTTCTTAGTTATGGTGGATCATCACTATTATTGAATTTGATTTCGGTAGGTATTTTATTAAACATTGGGGCAAATCGTAAAAGATGAATGCACATAATTTATTGATAGCTGGCGGTGGTACAGGCGGACATTTGTTTCCGGGCATTGCTATTGCACAGGCATTTCAACAGAAAAACCCAATGAATAAGATATTATTTGTCGGTACTGGTAGGCCTGTTGAAGTAAAAGTGTTGTCAGCTTCAGGTTTTTCTTATGAAAAAATTAGTGCATTAGGAATCAAAGGTAAAAGTCTATATCATAAAATTCGGGCTATTGGTGTTATTCCAAAAGGAATATGGGAAGCAATTCGTATTTTACGAACTTTTAAGCCTGATGTTGTATTGGGGGTTGGTGGTTATTCCTCAGCCCCAGTAATTTTAGCGGCGAAATTTTTGGGGATACGAACTGCTATTCATGAACAAAATGTGCTCGCAGGAATTACGAATCGGTTACTTGCCCATATTGTTGACCGTGTATATTTATCTTTCGAAAATACACGTATTCAGTGTAGGAAACACAAATTTTGTCTTACTGGAAATCCAGTTCGGCAAAGTATCATCACTGCTGCTGAGGCAATAGAAAAAACAAAAATAAACTTAATGGCTGAGGGCAAATGGCCATTTACTGTAGTTATATTAGGAGGAAGTCAAGGCGCTCACAGCTTGAATCGAGTGGTTGTCGATTCACTTCAATTGGTTACCAAAAATCAAATGGTTCACTGGATACATCAAACTGGAGAACAGGATGAATCTTGGGTACAACAAGCGTATTCAGAAATGGGTGTGTCAAGTGAAATAAAGAGTTTTTTTAACAATATGGGTGAACTATATGGAAAGGCTGATTTAATTATAGCAAGGGCAGGAGCGACAACAGTTGCCGAAATATCGGCAGTAAGAAAACCTGCTATTTTTATTCCATATCCACATGCTGCCGATAATCACCAAATATATAATGTCGCTGGTTTAGTTGATCTAGGCGTTGCGGAAATGATACAAGAATCTGAAATTAATGCAGAACGACTTTCAGAAAAAATGATGTATTACAGTGAACATCCTGAAGTATTAAAAGAAATGAGACACAAAGCAACACAGTTGTCACATGCTGATGCTGCTGAAACATTGATCGAAGACTGTTATCAGCATTTTCTTAATTAATCGTAATCCTAGTCAAAAAGTACGAACAAGATTAAGATTAAGATTAAGAAAAAAAGAATATAAGAGGAAATAGAATATATGTATCAAAAGAAATACCATGTATATTTTGTAGGTATCGGCGGCATTGGCATGAGTGGTATTGCGGAGCTATTAATCAATTTAAAATATCAGGTTTCCGGATCAGATGTTCGTTCAAGTGATATTACAGATCGATTAAAGGCCTTGGGCGGAAATATTTATATCGGTCATTCTGGGGAGCATATTCAGGGCGTTGATGTGGTTGTGGTATCATCTGCAATTCGAGACGATAATCCAGAGGTTATTGCGGCTCACAAACAGTCTATACCTGTTATTCCAAGAGCAGAGATGCTTGCTGAATTGATGCGTCTTAAATACAGTATAGTAATTGCTGGTGCACATGGTAAAACAACGACGACATCAATTATTGCGTCCTTATTAGATAAAGGAAATCTGGATCCGACGATAGTTATTGGCGGTAAAATCAAGAGTATCGGCACGAATGCAGTGCTTGGAAAGGGAGATTTTATTGTAGCCGAAGCTGATGAAAGCGATGGTTCTTTTTTAAAATTTAATCCAACAATTGCTGTGATTACCAATATTGATCGGGAGCATCTTGATTTTTATAAAGATTTACAGGACATTCAGTCTGTTTTTTTAAAATTTATTGACCGTATCCCGTTTTATGGTCTGGCTGTCTTGTGTTTGGATAATGAAGCCATTCAGCAAATTATCCCAAAGGTTAAAAAACGGTTTATTACTTATGGAATCAATGCTCAAGCAGATTTTCAGGCAAAACATATTTTTTTTAAAGGACCATCATCTGCGTTTTCCGTTTATCATTTAGAAAAAAAATTAGGAGATATTCATCTTAATTTACCCGGAATACATAATGTGAGTAATGCATTAGCTAGTATTGCAGTAGGTTTGGAACTCAATATATCATTTGAACAGATAAAAGACGCATTGGAATGTTTGCCGGGAGTACAACGACGTCTTGAACAAAAGGGTGAAATTAATGGAATTATCGTTATGGATGACTATGGGCATCATCCCACCGAAATCAAATCGACGTTGCGTTCATTAGGAGATTGTTGGCAAGAACACCGGATTGTGATTGTATTTCAACCACACCGGTACAGTCGTACTCAAGCCCTGTTTGATGATTTTGCACGAGCATTTTATCAAGCAGATGTTTTATTAGTACTACCCATATATTCAGCAGGTGAGAAAGAAATTGAAAACATAGATAGCCGTAAACTGTGTGAAACCATCAAGTCATATGGTCACAGATCAGTAATATATATGGAAAATTTTGATAAAGCTGTGAGTTCCTTAAAGCAACTATTAAAGCCGGGCGATATTTTGGTAACTTTAGGCGCTGGAGATGTGTGGCGTGTTGGTGAACGTGTTATCAACGGATTCATATAAACAGAATAGTATGTTAGATCATGTGGCCCGGCAATGGTTGGTTGGACATTTTCATGATCATGTGCGTTTTGATGAGCCAATGTATCGTCATACTTCGTTGGGTGTTGGCGGGCCGGCAGATGTGTGGATTGAGCCCAAAACAGAACAAGAATTAAAGGAATTACTTTTATGGACAATCCAAAATCAATTTCCATATCTTATTGTAGGTAATGGAACAAATATTCTGGTCAAGGATGGTGGAATTCGAGGAATAGTTATTAGTTTGGCATCGATGTCAACAAAACCCTGTGTGATCAGCGACTCTGATGATAAGCTTATTCTCTCTGTTCATGCTGGTTTTTTATTACCTCGTCTATGTAATTATAGTATTCATGAAGGACTTGCCGGTTTACATGTTGTCTCTGGTATCCCCGGTACCGTAGGGGGAGGGATCATTATGAATGCTGGCAATGAGTTAGGCTCTGTTGGAGAACTGGTTCATGAGTTACGGTTAATCACAGCAGATGGGCGTTTTATAGAATTAGATCGTAAAGAATTGTGTTTTGGGTATCGTTCATTGAATATTGAAAGTATATCATTTGATGATCATAATGGCGGGCCAGTTGTTTTAGAAGCTAAACTGATTCTAAAACGATCTGATCCAAATGTATTAAAAAGTGAGTTTGATAGACTTTGGGGGATACGTCGCTCAAAGCAACCAATGACCTATCGAAGTGCGGGTTGTTTTTTTAAAAATCCATCGAAAGATATGCCTGCAGGTAAATTGATAGAACAGTCTGGATTCAAAGGATTATGTATGGGTTCAGCTCAAGTATCTACTGTTCATGCGAATTTTTTAGATCGGAAGAG
>PDZT01000376.1 GCA_002753105.1 Deltaproteobacteria bacterium YD0425bin50
AACTTCCCATAGGGGTTTTAAATACGTTAAATTCAATTCTTGACCGAATTTTTTTCAGATATTTTAAAACGTTTGAAGCAGAATAATGGACAGTAGGATCATTCTTTGTAACCGCTACATATGATCCGATATCGCGCAGTAGGTAAAAAATTAAAGGGATCATACTTGGATTAATCATGATTTCTGGAAACCTCTGTTTTACAAAAACTAAATCAATCATGCACCCTCCTGCCCAAAGTTCAATTAACGGAAGTTTATTATTTCTATTAAATGAGAACACAACGCTTTTATTGTCTTCTGTAACCGTTATATAGCTTTTCTTTAAATCTTTGATTAAATATTTGTATCCTTTTGAATCTCTGTAGAGGAAGTAAGAAAATGGATCGCCAAATTCATTAATATAATGGTTTATTGAAGATAACTCTTCTGGGGTTTTATATCCTGTAGGAAGTACTGATCTCACATTCGAAACATTGTTTATTGCGTGATATTTTAGTCTTAAACTATTTTTGTTTTCTAATACCTCGTCAGGAGCTAATCCGACTAAATATTTCCCTCTCGCATGTTTATATCCCAATAATTCAGCATTGACGATGTCTGTCTTTGGATTATGAATGATTTCACTTCCATAGCGTTTAGCGATAGTTAATGTCCGATCACTTGAACCTCCATCAATAACAATTACCTGGATTTTTCTCTGAGGATATGTCTGCTTTCGGATCGACTTCAACGTCAATTCTATTGTGCTTTCAGAATTATACGATGGAATTATAAAACTGACCGTTGGTTCATTCATATAAATTTTATCTGTCTAATCCTTTGAAAGTGCATATATTATAGTATAATCTCCCTATGAATGTGAACAGAATTATCAATACATCTTTCCGCCTGCTTGTGCATTCTATGAGTTATCTGAGAACTTTATTTTGGAGGCTATTTGTAAAAAAAATAGGAAGCAATGTGGACATAATGGGGGGTGTTATTATTATGAGTCCTCAACGACTTGTTATCGGAAACCATGTTTTAATTAACGCTTACTCAATCATCGGCGCACAAAGTGGTATATCGATTGGAAATTATGTCATGCTCGGGTATAACGTCAATCTCGCTACCGTGAACCACAAATATACGAATCCTAAATTACCAATAAAAAAACAGGGAGAATACGGTGCACCAATTTCTATAGAAGACGATGTTTGGATCGGGGCAAATGTCACTATTCTCCCCGGCATAACGATAGGAAAAGGAGCAATTATCGGAGCTAATTCTGTCGTTACTAAAAATATTAAACCTTACTCAATTGCCGCGGGCATTCCAGCAAGACATATAAAATATAGGTTTAACAAAAAATACCGTTCCATAGCCA
This sequence comes from Deltaproteobacteria bacterium YD0425bin50, assembly GCA_002753105.1. Lineage (GTDB taxonomy): Bacteria > Desulfobacterota > Desulfobacteria > Desulfobacterales > YD0425bin50 > YD0425bin50. The sequence goes on from PDZT01000376.1 coordinate 1,367, forward strand.
ATATGATAAATTATTCTTCATACTAGAATTTCCAGCTTTCTACGAATATTCCAATAAATAATTTACAATTATTTTAGAAGCTTTAACCATAGGTTTTATCTTTTTTGATATATATTTTTTATAATTGCTTACAAATTTCTTTATTACCTGCCTATTCCCTTTTGACAGTAGTATATTTTTATCCAACCCCTCGATTTGTTCAGTGTATTTTCGTAATAATAAACATGGTTTACCCAAAAGATATGCCTCAAACTGATTCGTTGCCCCATCTGTTACGATAAATTCAGAGTCGTTGATTATTCGTAAAAATTCTCTATATGAGACTGGCGGTATAACTATTATATTTCTGTCAGCACCATTATCTTCAAGGTGTAAAGATTTAATTATGGCGACCGTTAAGGGATGATTAAATAAAACGCATGTAAGATCTTTGCCTGCGTTATCAATAACATATTTTAAGATATTTCTGGTTTCCTTTTTCCCAAAAACAACATGTTCTTGTCTATGCATAATGAGCACATAGTATTTTTTATGAATCAACTCTTTCCGAATCTTTGGCATCCTTTTAAAAAACCACCAAAATGTATCTGCCAATAAATTGGTATGTGTATCAATTTTTGGTTTTTTAAATTTTTTTAAATTGTTGAGAGCCCATCGACCTGGTGGAAAAAGAATGTCTGCCATCCGTACATTGATATTTCTACATATCTCTTCAGGAAATGGTTCAAGTAAATTTCCTGAAAAATCACCTGATTCTAGATGTACTATCGTAATTCCATAAAATTTTGCAACAATTGCTCCTATAGTCGTCGTCACGGGATCTCCATAAATTATAAGATATATACTGTCTCTTTTTTTAAAAAATGCAATTTTTCCAAATGTAAACAGCGCTTGGATAAAAGTAGTTACCATCCAGATAGCAAAACTGATGATTGAGTATTTCTGAATTTTTTCTTTGAACTGAATGTCAGGTTTGATTGGCCCCAGATATTCGACTACCTGTTCTGTCCTAATTTTTGTCTGCCCGGAAAATATAAGTTTATACGCTGCTTTTCGTTTTATCAATTCTTTAATGACCGGAGCAATCCTAATTAATTCCGCTGTCGTCCCTAAAAAAAAGTAAAATATTTTATTATTCTGATTTTTAATCATAATATTTCAAATTATAGAATTGCTACTATTATGTAAATGATATAATTAATGCGAATTTATCAAGAAATATTGCAAAGATACATATGAACGGCAATCTCTTTAAAAAATCTCTTAATATAGTATATTCGATAAAAAAGCACATCACTGTCTTTTGGCTATGCGCTATTGTAATCGTTATATTTTTATTATACAAACCGCTATGCAACGCTTTTTTTCAACAAGATGAATGGGCTGCATTTGGTTTTGCTGCAAATCTTAGAAACATTTTTGACATATTACGATATATTTTTGTTTACAAATCAGGACATTACGCGCCATTTTCCTCTCTCGTAACATTTCTTCTATATTCATATTTTGGTCTACATTTCGAAACATATATGGTATTAAGCATCATACTGCATATTTTCGTCGTTCTTCTAGTATATAAATTCGTTAAACAATTATTTCAGGACTCCGTATTAGCATTATGCGCAATGACACTCTTTGCTCTTAACGCATCCCATCATCAGGCAACATCGTGGGTTTTGGCAAATATTCCATCGCATGGAGCTACAATATTTGGCTTGCTGTCTCTTATTACGTTTCAGAATTATATGAAACAGATGAAAATTAAATTATTTTTTGTTTCTATTATTTTTATGATCGTTTCTTTAACTTTTAAGGAAACGACACTGGGTTTTATCATTATTCTTCCTCTTATGTATATTCTGTATGCAAAAAAACCACTAAAAATCTCCTACATATACACAGGGATTATTCTTCTTGTCTCCGCAGGCGTTGTCTTTTTATCGTGGTTTTCGCAAACGAGTAATCTTCAAAATTTTGGAATACTCCAAAAACCCCAACAATTTATCTTTAACATAGTTACTTTCCCAATAAACGGAATAAGCCAAAGCATTGTGTATTATCCTAAACTTATTGAATTCTATAAAACTGTGTTTTCCAATATTCCTATGCTTCATACATTTTCCGGCAAACCAGGCACCATGCCATTTGATATGTTCGTTGAAAAAAGAATGATGATCATGATGAATGTAGTATTTTTTACTATTCTTGGAGGTTTGACTGCATACTGTGCCCGCATCAAAACAAATAAACGTTATGTGCTTCATGCCCTTTTTGGATTATTATTTGCCGGAATAAATAGTGCTATATATGCTTTTTCACCCGAAAGAACCGGAATTATTGTTTTAATTGATTCCAGAAATTTATACATACCATCAATTGGAGTTATGCTTTGCCTCGTATCTTTACTCTATATGCTTACAAAAAAGAATTATAAACTGATGCTTATCCTTCTCATGCCTTACGTATTTTTTAATATGTTATGGATAAATCAGACTTTTTCTAAATCAATCGAAATTGGAAGAATTCGAAAACAGATACTCCAACAGATAATAAATGAATATCCTGATCTTCCTGATAAAGTCATTATCTATGCTCAAAGTGACTCTTCATATTATGGACTTCCCGCAACCGATAAAATTCTTCCTTATCAATCGGGATTCGGACAAACACTCCTCGTGTGGTATGCAAAAAACGAGAATTGGCCTGA
>PDZT01000377.1 GCA_002753105.1 Deltaproteobacteria bacterium YD0425bin50
AAGCAGAAATTCCGGGAATGGCATAATAAATCGGTCTCCGGATATACGTCAGTTCACCATCCAAATCGGATGCTTCAATTTTTTCCAGAAACACAATTTCATTGGCATAATCTTTCATGGCAATGGCGCTGGTGTATTCGATTTCACTATTATCGGCTATGTTTTCGGGCAAGTTTCATACAACCTAAAAAATTAGATAACAGTTTCTATGTATAGACCTGTAGACTACACAGCTTATCCGGTGTTTTTTTACGCCATCGTCTGTTCTACTGATAGCCTTAATCGTTTTCAGTCCGGTTCCGGCCAGCGTTTTTGGCACGATATAGAGCTGCATCCGCCCTAGCTAAGATGTGTTCAATGGTGTCATCTGGTTTTCGTTCTGTAACACCAAAACTAACCGTTTTACTTCCCGCTATTGGGAAATTGTATGTCTCGATGATTTTTCTGATCCCTTCGGCAAGAAAATGTGCATCTGATAAATTGGTCTCCGTACAAATAATCAAAAACTCCTCGCCTCCCCAACGCCCAACAAAATCAGTTTTTCGAATTCTATCTTTAAGTATATTCGCAATATCTATTAGAACTTTATCCCCGCATTGATGGCCATACGTGTCATTGACTTCTTTAAAATGATCGATATCCATGAGAAGAATACTTAATGTATTGCCATACCGATTAGCCCTGTCTAACTCATTATTCAGTAATTCATCTAATTTGAGACGATTGTACACTCCGGTTAACTTGTCTGTTACGGATAGGATTTCAAGTTCCTTTCTTTTTAAAGCAAGGTCTGCATGGGCTTCTGCAAGCCGGTTTTGGGTTTCCTTTAACTCAGTAATATCTACTGCAATGGAATACTTAACAATCCTTCCATCAGGCCAGCTAATGGCCTTTTCCTGAACCTGATACCATCGATCATCTACATCATTGAAGTGCTCAAACACGTATGTTTTACCGTTTGGCTTTCCAGTATAGTCAACAATACTTTTAATTTTACAAAAAGTACATGGCCGATCAATTTGATACAGGGCTTTATAGCAATATTCACCTGTATGATCTCCACGTTTTTCCTTGAAATGTCGGTTCATATAAATAATTTGATACGTTACAATATCCACAACATAAATATTAAAAGGAATAATATCAAAATGGGATTCAAACAGTAAATTTTCTAACATTTTAATTTCCATATTTTTTATATATATTCTCTATGTGTTCTTTTAGTTTTTCAATTTTTACAGGTTTTAAGACATAACCTTTAGCACCAGCATCAATCGCTTCGATCACCATCTGTTCCTGACCATGCGCGGTCACGATAACAATTATAGCATTTTTATCTTTTTCAATGATTCTTTTGGTGGCTTCAATACCATCCATATCAGGCATAGTAATATCCATCGTAATAATATTGGGCTTATACGTCAAATAGTGATTGACGGCTTCTTGTCCTGTATTGGCACAACAAACAACCTGATGTCCTAAGTCTTCTAACATTTTGGATATTTTTTTAATCGTAATATTTGAATCATCTACAACCATAAAAGTTAATGATTTCATTCAGACCTTCTCCTTAAATCAATCTTATTCTATAATTCGTCACATTTTTCATTTCAGTTTACTTATGCCTGCGTCATCTACATTTAAAATTTCTTTTGAACCAATGCAATATATATCCAGTTTCCCAAAATCAGTCTCTATTACTGTCGTATAAAACTCACCATTTCTGTGACGGTGAATATTTTTACCTTCAGAAATGATAATTGGGGGAGATAAATTGATGGGGAGTCCTTTTTCTCCAAATTGTGACACGGCATTTCCAATAATAATGTTAATGAAGTCGCCGGCTGTTTCTTCAATATAGTCATCCCGTTCATCTTCAGAAACATCAATTCCTTGCGCATATATTTTAAAAGCCTCTGTAATTAAACTTTCATCAAAACTAAATGCCCAATATAGCTTAATTTTTCCTTCCACTGCAAGTAATGATGTGAGATACCTGAGTTTTAATTTTTGAACACTTTCTTTGCCATACGTTATCTGATTAATGGATATCCCAAGTTCATCTAAAAAAAAGGATTTTGTGCGTTCAGAGACCACTTCCATTAAAATACTGATGTTTAGGGGTAAAGCCATCTCATCTCCTCCATAATTCCTGATATTGGTCTGTTAACGGTAAATAAAAATGAAATGTTGTTCCTTTATTTCTTTCAGTTGTGATTTCAGTTTTTCCATCCATTCGTTCTACCATTTTTTTAACAGCCGATAACCCGATCCCTCTTCCAGAATAATTCGATATTGAATTTTTTGTGGATAAATTGGGTGTTCCGAGTAAATTAAGAATCATAGATGGGTTAAGTATCCTATGGTCTTGATCAGAAATCAAACCATTTTGTATTGCCTTTGTACGCAGTGCATTGATATCGATACCTCTGCCGTCATCACGGATACATATCGTCAATCCTGATAAACTAAAAGAAACGACACATTTAATAGTTGCTGTTTCAGGTTTATTCACTGCCATCCGTTCATCAGGTGTTTCAATCCCATGATCGATAGCATTTCTAAAAATATGAACCAGCGTTTTGGTAAATGGGCTATAACGATCTGGATTAACAAAAATATCATCTCCCTCAATTTCAAAGGGATGGATATCCTTGCCTAACCGTTTAGCTATCTGGATCGTTGCTTTAGGGTAAGCCTTCAGCAATGATTTAAAATTGACATAACGAATACGGGTTATTTCCCGCAATAAATTCATTATGTCTTCATCTTCATACGCTTTTTTCTTAGATAAAAGCGTTTTTGCAAGTGATTCAAGTTGTAAGGCATGATCCTGAGAAAGCGTTACCTGATTACCCTTTACTAAAAAATCATTGCCCAAGGCACGTTGTATAATTTTTAAGTCCTGCATCTTTGCATGGATCAGTTCAGCTTCATAAAATAAAGTTCTTACCGATTCTACAGACAAAGTTGCTTCATTTTTTATCAGTGCGGCGAGTCTATTTTCAAGAAAAATCATAGCTCCGGGTAAATAAATAAATTCCAATTGTTGAAAGAGTCCTTTAAACGTATGTATATGACGATATATCTCTGTTAGGTCTTCTATAGAAATCCTATCCGAAGAAAATATCTTTTGAAGATTAACCTCATAAAAATCCTCAAAATCTTCAATCACATCAAAAAAATCAGCAGATTCACGCACTGAAGATACGATAAATTTTAACCGATTTCTTTCCTGATGAATTTCATTTTCAAGCGCTTTTTGTTCTGTAATATTTGTAAGAACCATCATCATTTTGCCATGTTCCAGCATTTTATATTCTGCTTTAACATGTTTACCCTCAATATAAAATTCATTTGGCATTAAGGAAATATATAACTGACATTTATATTCGTCCGATTCATTCAGAATTCGGCTGATATTTTTTAGAAACTGATCGCTATGATGCTTATCATGAGGGTAAAAAAGTGCATTTATGGGCAGATTATCAATAGCCCGTCCAAAGATATTTTTGCATTCAAGACTGTATTCACTATCAACCATCATATCGCGTCCAAAAGACAAAAATCCTTGACCTGAATTATTCAGTAAGGCTGAAATTTTTGCTTTTGCCATAGCCGATTCTAAATGTGTTTTCACTCTTGCTCTGACAATCGCTTGATTAAATGGTTTCGTGATATAATCCACAGCGCCTAAAGCTAAGCCTTTGGTTTCATCGCCTACCTCACTCATTGCAGATATAAAAATAACAGGAATATTTCGGGTGCGAGCGTCAGCCTTTAATCTGCGACAAACTTCATATCCATCCATTTCTGGCATCATAATATCTAAAAGAATAATATCTGGTGGGATGTCAGAAATGGCTCGTTCAAGTGCCTGATGACCATTTTTAGCCACAATCGTTTTAAAATCCTGTTTAAGAGCATCAGCCATTAAAGTGATATTGGCTCTCTCGTCATCAACAACCAATACCCGGGGTTTGTTTTCAAAATTCACAATCCGTTCCTTTGATTTTTGTATTTATGAATTTTTACAAATGCGAATCTGTTTTTAATCCGTAGTTTTATTT
>PDZT01000378.1 GCA_002753105.1 Deltaproteobacteria bacterium YD0425bin50
GTGGCAACCGAATTTTTTTTTTTTTTTATTCTCTTAATAATGAAGTCCGGTTAGGTAAAAATTCATGTAAAGGCGGGTCTAATAAACGGATAATGACTGGCAATCCATTCATAACACGAAACAGCTCAACAAAATCATTTCGTTGAAAAGGCAAAATAGCTTCAAGCGCTTCTCGTCGATCTTTTGGCGAATCAGACATAATCATCTTTTGAACATGAGGAAGCCGTTCTGTTTCAAAAAACATATGTTCTGTTCTACATAATCCAATACCCTGAGCACCGTAAGCACGCGCACGTTTTGCATCACGGGAATAGTCTGCATTAGTCCAGACTTCAAGCTTTCGAAATTCATCTGCCCAACTGAGTAATCTGATCAACCATGGGTCTTTAATATCTTGCAGCATAGTTCCGATCTGGCCATCGAAAACTTCACCCTCGTTTCCATCAATAGAAATCCAGTCGCCTTCAATAAAGACTTTTCCATTGACGGTCATTTGGCGTTTATTCAAATCAATTTCAAGAGCAGCTACACCAACAACAGCCGGTTTTCCAAATTGACGAGCAACCAGAGCTGCATGGCTGGTTCTGCCACCTCGGCTTGTTAAAATACCTTGTGCAGCAAGCATCCCATGAACATCATCAGGTTTGGTTTCAGGCCTGACCATAATTACAGGTTTTCCTTCTTTGACCCATTCTTCAGCAATATCTGCTGCAAATACAATCATACCACATGCTGCACCCGGTGAAACATTTAAACCTGTGGCAATCATTTTTCCTTGTTCTTTAGCTTCAGATATGGCTTTTGGATCAAATTGAGGGTGCAAAAAGAAATCAACATCTTCAGGCGCAATTCGTAAAACCGCATCACGTCGATTAATTAAGCCTTCTTCAACCATTTCAACGGCAATCCGTACTGCTGCACGAGGAGTTCGCTTACCATCTCTGGTTTGCAGCATCCAGAGTTTGCCTTTTTCAATGGTAAATTCAATATCCTGCATATTCCGATAATGCTTTTCCAAGCGCATGGCAATATCAACCAATTCAGCATACGCTGCTGGCATTTCGTCTTTTAACAGAGTAATATCTTTGGTTTGACGAATTCCGGCAACCACGTCTTCACCTTGAGCATTGGTTAAATAATCACCTTCAAAAATCTTTTCACCCGTTGCGCCATTCCGAGTCATGGCAACACCTGTAGCACAATCATTTCCCATATTGCCGAAAACCATCGATACAATACTAACGGCTGTACCCAGATCATCAGGAATATTCGCAGCTTTTCTATAATCAATGGCTCTTTTGCTGTTCCAACTCTTAAACACTGCTTCTGTGGATCGAAATAGTTGAGTGTAAGGATCCGCCGGAAAATCATGACCAACAATTCGTTTAAACACCAACTTGAATTCTTCTGTTACCCATTCCCAATTTTCAGCAGCCAGTTCATAATCGGCTTTAACTCCTGCCTTCTGTTTTACTTTGATGATAATATCTTCAAATACTTCATCAGGGATACCTCGAACTACAGTTCCAGACATTTGAATTAACCGTCTATACGAGTCATACACAAAACGAGGGTCATTCGTGTGTTGAATCAGTCCTTCAGCAGTTTCATCATTTAAACCAATGTTAAGAATGGTATCCATCATACCGGGCATAGAAAATTTTGCCCCTGAACGGCAAGACACAAGTAAAGGATTGTGGGGATCACCAAATCCTTTTCCAGTCTCTTTTTCTATACACCTGATGGCTTCTTTGACATCTTCCCATACTTCTGGAGTTAAAATACCGCCAGACGCAAGATATTCTCTACACACTTGTGTAGTGATCGTAAACCCGTGCGGTACCTGAATACCAATACGAGCCATATCGGCCAAATTAGCGCCTTTACCACCTAATAAACCTCTAACTTCATCCCAGACGCCATTGACCTCATTCAACAACTGATTCACTTCATGAAATAAATAAACCCTCTTGATTGCCATAGGATCCTCCTTAAACTTTAAGAAGACGTTGATTATTACCTCGTTGACACAAAGAGGGTACAGATACTCAGAAAACTCATAAATGTCAATGAGATTAACTCAATGAGCAAACCCATACATCGTACATCCCGTTATGTAAACGTTCTTTCAGCCAATGATTTTTAGGCACTGGTTCAGTTGAATGGGGATTCAACATTTCGAAGAAGGTCCCAGCCGTTGCTTTGGGGATTATCGATAAAGAGCTTTCATGGGAAGAACTTTTGGCTCTTCCCATGGCAGCTTAATCCGACTATCCCATTCAACTGAACCAGTGCCCTATTCCACTATAGCTTTAAATAACGCGTCCCGTGCATCTGAATAAAACTGAATATCAATTTTTGTGGCCATGTCGTCAGAAAGCTCAAGAAGCTGGCGACGGCAGGTGACTGGCATAAGCAGAGCTGTTGCGCCCTTTTCAACTGCTATTTCAGCTATGGTCACCGAATTATGAATCTGTTCTATTGATCCGCCAAGATTTATTTCTCCCACAATGATCAAACCACCCCGAGCGCTTTTTTTCAAAAGTGTAGTACAAAGGGCTATTAGAGAGGCTACTCCAAGCTTAGCTCCAGATTTAGAAGCATCAAATGCACGTAATTGAACTGTAAATTCATGATGACGCGGGTCTTTATCTCCTACCAGTTGTTTATCTCTGGCATAAAGATTTTGTTCAGCACATCCGATGCTTTCTTTAAATGCCGTTGGAACAGGCTTATTGAGAATTTTAACTCCCGAACCTGGCCCTTCATTGATTTCAATTCGATACAGACCGGGATGATCATCCATTCCGCCCGGACTGATACTCCAAACTTGTCCCGGTTCAAGCGGGTCTCCTCCAATACTATTCTCGCTTTGCAGTTCTGGCGTAGCAATAAATTTTTCTACGCCATTTTCACCCATAACATAACTAAAGTGAGTATTGCGAAATTCAACAGCACCAATTTTTTTTTGCTGCTCTTTCACCCGCCGGCGAGATTCAAATGCAATTTTAATAGCCCATTCAAGCTCCTCATCAGGCACATGCTCAGTTCCACCCGGATAGAGTAGTTTTAATAATCCGCTCATCGTTTTATTAACTGCATTGGTGTCACGGCCGCTTAAAGCGCCTCCAAAATGAACGCGATGTTGGAAAACTGCAATTCTGCTTTGTCTGCGCAATTGACTCATACACTCAGACCAAAAATCGCTGACCATTCCGAAATGATCCGTTAACAGTTCTTTGTTCACTTTGGGTACATCCCATCCCGGCAGATAAGCATGAATACGATCCATAAATGCAGTATCATCACGCATTTCTGATGGCATAGGCCCAAATAAGTGCCCAAGGCGCTGCTGATATTCTACATCAACATCAAAATTGCCCAATAGAACAATACTACCATCAGCTCGAATACTTTCTTTCCCACGGCTAAACTCTCCAGACTCCATGTATCCTTTCATAATATTTACGCCGTCCTTCTGATCAAAAGAGATACCTGAAACCTCATCAAAACAAACAACATCGTATTGACAAACCAAACCTCGCTGACCTGTAGAGTTGTTTACAAACATCCGGGCAACGGTAGCTTTACCACCCGATATTAAATGAGCGTATGGCGATACTTGTTGAAACAGATGACTTTTCCCAGTACCACGGGGCCCTAATTCAACAAGATTATAGTTACGTTCAACAAATGGAACCATTCGAAGAAAAAAAGCATCTTGTGAGCGATTTGACAGGTTATCTGAATTAATTCCAATACTACGCAGCAAAAATATTTTCCATTCCTCAGTTGTAAATTGTTTACGGGATTCTTCAAGGGTATTCAGTACATCACGTCTTGAAAGTTGGATCTCACGAAGACTCTCAATTCCAAAAGGACGCCCGTTTCTTTCCTGCGCAATCCCTGCATCATAACTTAATGTAATTTCTGCATAAAACCCGCCAGTAAGCATTTTTTCATGTTCATTAGTTAATTCCGGGCTAATTCTCACATCCTTCAATTGCAGACTCGGAAGTGTCGCTAAATACGAATCTGTTTTGGCATCTAGCCGA
>PDZT01000055.1 GCA_002753105.1 Deltaproteobacteria bacterium YD0425bin50
TGGGAATCCAGAATGCTTGATTTTACTGGATTCCCGCTTTCGCGGGAATGACGATCGCTATTTTTGTATAATAAGTCATTTCAATAGGTTATAAAAAAGTGCAAAAGTATAGTTAAATAAATAAAATGCTAAAATTTTTAACATATGAAAGGAATAAAACTATGTCAATTATCCAGTGGAATAAAGATGAAAATGTAGCGATTATCACTATGAATACCGGAGAGAATCGTCATAATCCTGATTTTGCCAAAGCAATGCAAACAACTTATCAGGAAATACTTTCAGATCAATCCGTTCATGCAGTTGTCTTAACATCCAGTGATCCCAAAAATTTTTGTTTAGGTGTAGATATTAACTGGCTTTTGGTCAATTTTCAGCAGAATAATCAACAGGCAATTAGTGAATGGCTTTATAATATAAATGAGGTTTTCCGCTTTTTTATTATGTGTCCTTTTCCTTCTATAGCTGCCATTACAGGACATGCTTTTGGCAATGGCGCACTTTTAGCCTTAGCCTGTGATTATCGGTTTATGCGTTCTGATCGAGGCTTTTTGTGTTTACCAGAAATGGATTTAAACATCCAATTCACACCTTCCATGCTTCAATGGGTAAAAAAAGCATTACCTAACCATTTAATGATGGACATAATTTTTTCTGCCAGAAAAGTAAACGCATTAGAATTAGAAGCCCATCATGTAATACGTAAATCGTGCCCGGATGCAGAAACGACTTTCCATGAAGCAGTTAGTTTTGCTAAAACATTCCATAAATCCCGAAAAACAATGGAAGAGATGAAAAAAAGAATTAATAAACCTATTATAGATGCAATGATCAATGAAGACCCACAGTATATTTCTGTACCTATTTTTATGACTACAACTTGAGTAATGACGATGTTACTCTTCTTGGAATGGAACTTAAAGGCATGAGGCATGAGTTGATCATCGTTCGAGGGACTTATAAAATCAGCATATTTATAAATATGCGTCATCTGTTTTCGATTTTTGCTTGACCAAATCTTTAAAAAATGATTATTAAAATTTTTTTACCATGTTGATAGAAATGTGACTATTGTCAATTATTATCATCCAATAAGCAACAATATCGAAACAATGGAGTTTACATGACTAAGGGAGAAAGTGCATCAACGAACTCATCACGAGGCTCCGGATCAATTATATTTCTTTTTTTTATTATAGGATTGATTGGTAGTCTTGTTGTCGGCTGGATTATTTTTCCTATGTTGCTTTATTCAGAGAAAAAACAGCCAATTGATTATAATCATGCCATACATCTTGATGCTGTAGATAATGGATGTGAGAGTTGCCACTTTTTTAGAGAAGATGGAACTTTTAGTGGTATTCCTAAACTGAGCCAATGTGTTGATTGTCATGGTGAAGTTCAAGGTTCAAACCCTGAAGAAAAGCGGTTTGTTGAGGAATACGTTCAAAAAGAAACTGAGGTTCCATGGTTAGCCTATTCACGGCAGCCTGATTGTGTTTTTTTCTCACATGTGGTTCATGTAAAAACTGCTGAAATGAAATGTGAAGTTTGTCATGGTCCCATAGGTTCTTCTGAACATTCCAAAGAATATGAACAAAATCGAATCACAGGATTAAGCAGAGCTATATGGGGACCGAGTATCGCGGGATTTCGTAAAAATTCTTGGGATAGCATGAAGATGGATGTCTGTGGTCAATGTCATGAAAAAGAAACTGGAAGTAAGGGGCCTTGTTTTCAGTGTCATAAATAAAGTTAACATTTTTTTATGCTGTTAATGTTAAGGAATTAAATTATGAAAATGGATCGCCGTGCTTTTTTATCTCTGGGTGTAGGTGTTGCTGCTGGAACAACGTTGTCACCACTGCCTTGGAAATTGATGGATGACATATCTATATGGACACAAAACTGGTCATGGACACCAGTACCCGATGATGGTGAATGCACGTATATTAATTCTGTATGCAGACTCTGCTCTGGGGCTTGTGGAATCACAGTAAGAAAAATTGGGAATCGTGTGGTTAAAATTGAAGGACAAAATGGTCATCCGATCAATGATGGCGGGATTTGTTTACTTGGCTTATCCAGTCCTCAAATCCTCTATGGACAAGAACGTGTCCAGCGTCCATTAAAAAGGGATGGAAAGCGCGGAGAAGGTAAATGGATACCTATTTCTTGGGAAAACGCAATTCAGGAAGTGTTTTCTAAACTTCAACAGCTTCGTTCTCAGGATATGCCGAATCGTTTAGCCTGCATCACCGGCACAGATCAGGGAACAGTGCCCAGATTATTTGAACGTTTTTTAACCGTATTTGGTTCACCTAACTATATCCGAATGCCATCGATTGTTGATTCATATGAACTTACCTTAAATTTAATGCAAGGTGGGCCGTCATCTGTTGGATTTGATTTTGAATCTGCGGATTATATTTTGAGTTTTGGAAGTGGAATTATAGACGGTTGGACATCACCTGTAAGGATGTTTAAACTGAATAGTCAATGGAAAGATAAAAACATAAAATGTGTTCAAATTGAATCGAGATTATCGAATTCTGCTGCAAAAGCTTCACAATGGATTCCCATTCAGCCGGGCACTGAAGCTGAGTTGGCTATGGGTATTGCCCATGTCATGGTTAAAGAAAATTGGTATCATCCAGACTTTGTTCAGAATCAAAGTAATGGATTTGCTGAATGGCGTACCAAGTTAATGGCAAATGTAAATTTGGAACACATTGCGACTATTACTGGAGTGCATCAAGATGTCATTATTCAAGTGGCCAAAGAGTTTGCTAACGCATCAACTCCTATAGCTATTTGTGGACAAGGTCGTGGATTGATTCCGGGAAATATGCGTGAATTTGTAGCCGTACATACGTTAAACGCGCTTAAAGGTAATATTAATCAAAAAGGCGGCGTTGGTGCGCTTGCGGAACTTGACTATATTGATTGGCCTGAAGTCATGATGGATGCTATTGCTACAAAAGGTATGGCAATAGAACGAATAGATCATGCCAATACAGACCATTATCCTTATGCAAGATATTTGATGTCTCGGTTGCCTAAAGTTTTGCTCAATCAGAAAGAGCCTATGTTAGAAATGCTTTTTGTATTGAGATCAAATCCATACTATAGTTTGCCCGGCACTGCTATAATAAAAGAGGCTTGGGAAAAAATCCCATTTATCGTGAGTTTTTCTTCTGTGATGGATGAAACTGCATTGTATTCAGACTTGATTTTACCAGAGCCATTTTACTTGGAGACATATGAAGATATTCCCACACCTACGGGCTACCTATATCCTATGATCGGTCTGATGCGTCCAGTAATACAGCCCCTTTATGATACAAAGCCAGCAGCAGATGTACTAATACAACTTGCGCAAAAATTTGAAGGAACAGTTGCTAAAGCATTTTCATGGTCAAATTATCAAACCTGTCTCGAAAAAACGCTGAAAGACAAATGGGATACCATGATAAAAAAAGGATACTTTTTAGATACATCTCTATCTCAGGTATGGAAAAAGGAATTTACGACCCTTTCAGGAAAATTTGAATTTAAAAATATGGAACTGAAAGAATTAGAAAAAGAGACAACTCCTGAACTTGAAGGAAGCAAGGAACAGTATCCTTTACTTCTCATCCCTTATGATTCATTGCGTATTGCAAGCACAAGCGTTGCCAACCCTCCTTTTGTTACAAAAACAATAGAAGACAACGTGTTAAAACAAAATGATGTGCTATTAGAAATAAATCCAATAACAGCTAAATCACTTGGGGTAAAGGAACACGATTTGGTTGAAATAACCACACCACATGGTCGGGCTATTGTACGAATTCATCTATTTGAAGGTATTATGCCCGGACTGATTGCTATGGCAAGAGGTTTAGGTCATGAAACAGGTGGTGATTATTTATATGGAAAAGGCGTTAATGTGAATTCACTCTTGGGTTCAATTGAATCTCCATTTTCTGGTTTTGAAATGGCCTATGCAACGCGAGCGAATTTGCGTCATGTCTAAATACGATTTTCAAAAAGGAATCACATGAAAGAATCATCGGTTCATGAAAATGCCAAAAAGTATGGAATGGTCATCAATCTGGATAAATGTACTGGATGTGGGTCATGTATGGTGGCATGCATGTCAGAAAATAACATTCCGTTTAAAGCAGATGAAACAAATAAGCTTGACAGTATCACATGGATGCGGGTTTATCGGCTGACCAATAAAGAACCCTTTCCAAAAACAGAAATGTGTTACTTGCCACGTCCATGTATGCATTGTGGAGGTAAGGGTGATCATGGCCATTCACCATGTGTATCTGTATGTCCTGCCACTGCGACAGATTATGATCATAAAACAGGAATTGTAAGTCAGATTTATACACGGTGTTTCGGTTGTCGGTATTGTATGGCTGCCTGTCCTTACCGTGCCCGGTATTTTAACTGGTGGGATCCAGTTTGGCCAAAAGAAATGGAAAGTATGTTGAATCCGAATGTTTCTCCGAGAATGCGAGGCGTTGTTGAAAAGTGTAGTTTTTGTTTTCACCGGTATCAATTAGCTATGGAAAAAGCGTATCTTGAAGAGCGTCGAGAGCTTGAAGAACATGAGTACCAAACTGCATGTACACAGGCGTGTCCTTCAGGAGCCATTGTTTTTGGTGATTTAAACAACCCTTCCCATAAGGTACATGAATTGAAGAAGCATCCGAATGCTTTTAGACTTCTCGAGCGATTGCAAACCAATCCTAAAGTGTATTATATTAGCTCTCGAGAATGGGTCAGAAGATCAGGGGATAATTATCTTATTGGTGAGAATAAAACGAGTACAAAATAACCATTTCATTATTTGGTGTAAGGAGACAAGGTCAAATGATCGATGCAGCATTAATCCCCAAAGATGTTAAACGTTGCTCTTTTCCGGTGTTTCTTTTGGGTATAAGTATTGTGGGTGCGATACTTATTTGGGGCGTTTATGCCATGTTTTTATGTTGGTTTAAAGGCTTAAATCAGACCAACATGAATGATTCATTTGGATTTGCCCTATGGATATGGGCGGATCTTGCAGTCATTGCATTAGGTGGTGGTGCGTTTTTTTCAGGTTTTTTAAAATACATTCTCGGCAAAGATGAATTACAAAGCATTATCAACTTTGCTGTACTGATTGGATTTATATGCTACAGCTCGGCATTGCTGATTTTAGCCATTGATATTGGACAGCCGTTACGAGGCTGGTTTATTTTTTGGCATGCCAATGTTCATTCAATGCTGACTGAAGTGGCATTTTGTCTTTCGTTGTATTTTTGCGTGTTGACTATTGAAGTGATTCCACTGGTTCTTGAGAATCGAAAATTAGATTCAGTCCCGTTTTTCCATCACTTAAGCCACCGTATGCATGAGGTTATGGCAATATTTGCAGCAACAGGCGCATTTCTCTCTTTTTTTCATCAGGGATCGTTAGGTGGTGTAGCTGGAGTGTTGTATGGACGTCCGTTTGGGTACCGCGAAGGCATATTTATTTGGCCATGGACATTTTTCTTATTTACGTGGTCTGCTGCTGCATGTGGCCCTTCATTTACCTTAATGCTCGTAAAAATTACTGAGATCATTTCAAGAAAAAAATTGATCAAAGACAATGCAGTTCAGTTGTTAGCCAAAATATCCGGATGGATGTTGGGAACATATATGATTGCAAAGATCGCAGATACTATCTACTGGGCATTTAAAACTGCACCATCAATGGGGTTTAGATTTATGGATTTTTATACGGCCAGTCCCTATCATGGGTTATGGATATTTATTTTAGAAATCTGTATTGGCGGCCTTTTCCCAGCATATGTTTTTTTAACCGAAAAAAATAGAAAAACACCGTGGCTATTGTGGAGTGCAGTAGTTTGCGCTGTGATCGGTGTCAGTACCAATCGATGGGTGATGGTATTACAAGTCACGGCTATGCCAGTGTTACCTTTTGAGACTTGGCCATTGTATATTCCAAGCTGGCAGGAAGTTGCAACTACCGTATTACCTGTTGCTTACGGCATCATGACAGTAGCCTTGGCGCATCGGTATTTACCTGTATTTCCTCATGAAAAGGAATTAAATTCGTAGCCATAAACTCAAGGAGTTATACAATGTTTCCTTTTGTATTTGAATGGGTGTGGGATGAAGGCCATTTAATGTTTTTTGGCGGTATGTGGTATGCTATTATTATTCTTGGGTTAGGCATGACGTATTGTATGATCCGGGCTATCCTTGATTGTACTAAACAAGATCAGGATCATCATCATCATGGATAAAATGATCATCCAAGGCGGAAATAGGCTTCAAGGTGATGTTCGTATCAGTGGTTCGAAAAATGCTGCATTGCCTATTGTAGTGTCATCCCTGTTGGTTGATGGCCCATGTACCTACCATAATGTTCCCAATTTAAAAGATATTGAGAGTATCCTCTTGCTGTTGCGCGATTTAGGTGCGACTGTAGAAAAACAAGGAGACACAGTTCATATTGATGCCACTGGGCTTAATCAATTTGAAGCCTCTTATGAATTGGTTAGAAAAATGAGGGCATCCATACTTGTCCTGGGTCCTTTAATTGCCCGTTTAAAAAAAGCAAGAGTATCCCTTCCGGGTGGGTGTGCAATTGGTGCCCGTCCAGTGAATCTGCATTTAAAAGCGTTGTCACAGTTAGGTGTAACGATTGATATTGTTCATGGATATATTGAAGCATCAGTGGACAAGCTCAAAGGCAATGATGTTTTTTTTGATATGCCTACGGTAACAGGTACAGAAAATCTCATCATGGCTTCAGTGCTTGCTGAAGGCGAAACCATTCTTCGAAATGCCGCAAGAGAACCTGAAATTATTGCATTAGCAGATGTGCTCAATCAAATGGGCGCAGATATTGGTGGGGCAGGCTCTCCGATTATTACCATTCAAGGCGTACCTCGTCTTAAACCGGTTACCGCTTCGATTATTCCAGATCGGATTGAAACGGGTACTTATATGATTGCAAGTATCTTAACTCATGGTGACGTCAATATTACGCATTGTGAACCAGCACATGTAGGTAGTCTTATACATAAACTCAGATTAACCGGCGCAGATATAACCATTAACGATAAATCCATTCGTATCAAAGGTCCTGAATGTATTGAAAGTACAGATATTAAAACATTGCCCTACCCCGGATTTCCAACAGATATGCAGGCACAATTTATGGTACTGATGACTATTGCAAAGGGTCAAAGTATTATTACGGAAACTATTTTTGAAAACCGGTTCATTCATGTAAGCGAATTAAAACGACTTGGTGCCGATATTACCATTTCTTCTGGAAATGTTGCTATTGTTAGAGGTGTTGACCATTTATCTGGCGCGCCTGTTATGGCATCTGATTTACGGGCAAGCGCCTGTTTGGTCTTAGCAGGTTTAGTTGCAGAAGGTGAAACCATGATCAATCGAGTCTATCATCTCGATCGTGGTTATGAATCCATTGAAAAAAAAATGAATTCATTGGGAGCCAAAATTCAGCGGGCAATGTAAATGCTCATGGCTTATTCTAGGCCACTCATCCCCCCATTATTTTTCTATATTCTTGGTATTTTCCTAGGGAATCAAATTTCAGGTTACTTTTTTAGCACGTTAGGAATATGCCTTCTGTCTATTGTCGGCATGTTCTATGCCATATATCGTAATCACTCCTCATTCCTATTTCCCTTGGTATTGTTTTTCGGTTTAGGCTTTCTTTCTATTCAACCTTACCATATCCATGAGTTATCCGATCAGCATATTCGTCATTATACAGATAAAGGTGCTTATACTGTTGTTGGTATAATTGAGGAGATCATTCCGATTTCAAATACAAGTATGTATGCGATTCTTTCGTGTAACTATATTGAAAATCCGCAAAACAGGTATCCTGTGTTAGGTAAAATAAAAGTAAGTGTAAAAGGAAATAACTTATTATCATTTTCAATTGGTGATGTTATACATTTTTCTAGTAAAATTCGATCGATTAGAAATTTCAATAATCCCGGTGGATTTGATTATAAAAAATTCATGGCTTACCGAGGAATCTATGGGACTGCCTATGTAAACGCCGAGGGTGTACAGGTCATAGAACATGACTCACGTTCTTATTTTTATAATGGATTATATCATGTGCGAAACCGCATTCGTAACTATATTGATCTACTTGATACACGATTGGATAGTCAGGCTGTTCTCAAGGCATTGATATTAGGTGAACAAAACAGCATTCCAGATACTGTAAGAAACGCATTCAGTGACACTGGTACTATCCATATTTTATCGGTTTCAGGTTCACATATTGGAATGGTTTCCGCATTTTATTTTTGGATTTTTAGGTATATATTATCATATATTCCAATATTATTATGGAATGCATGGATACTAAAAATTAGCAGTTTATCAACATTTATACCTGTTTTAGTATATGGACTTATTGCACTGTTTTCACCACCGACTCAACGGTCAGTGTTCATGGTTACACTCTTTTTATTAAGTTTATGTATAGAAAAAGAACATGATTTAGTGAATACTGTTTGGATTGCTGCGTGGATCATTCTTATTTTTGCACCTGCTGTACTATTTTCTATATCGTTTCAATTGTCCTTTTCGGCTGTTTTGGGAATAGTATTGGGGATGCAAGTTTTTCAACAAAATAAAAACAATAATGATAGGACATCAAAATGGTATAGGGTAATTCTAAAGCGATGCATTAATTTGTTTTGGGTATCTTTTTTTGCAACGTTAGGTACATGGCCATTGATCATGTATCATTTTCAATCCATTTCATTGATTGGAATACTAGCGAATGTGTTTATTGTGCCTTTAGTTGGCTTGATTGTTTTACCCCTATCTTTGTTTTCAATTTTACTCTGTTTTATTAATGAATATTTGGGGATGCTGGGATTAAAAATTAGCAGTGTGATTTTATCTTTGTCTATTGACTTGATAAAAATAGTTGCGAGTTTTGATTATTCGTCACTTCAAACAGTTAAACCCAATTATATAGAAATAATTTGCTATTACTTAATTTTTTTTAGTATCCTATATTATTTTATCCCTTCTGTTGATAACCATCAAAAGCCAAAAAAACGAATATATCAGGTCATATTTGGAGCATTTTTTGTTTTAGCCATAGATATTGTATATTCGTATTATCAACGTTTCGGAAAAAACGATTTAAACATGACGATGTTAGATGTAGGGCAGGGAAATTGTGCTGTATTAGAACTGCCAAAAGGCGGTATTATTTTAATTGACGGAGGTGGATTCGCATCCACTTTTGATATTGGCGCTAAAGTATTAGCCCCTTTTCTATGTGAAAAAAAAATTCTAACGATTGATCTGGTGATATTAACCCATCCAGATATTGATCATATAGGTGGTTTGTTGTATATATTAAACAATTTTCATATTAAGGAAATATGGAGTAATCACCAGATAGCAGACACAAATTGTTATAAAGAATTTATTCAAATTATTGCAGGTAAACATTGGTTACACCGATCATTTCATTCGCTTCCGCGATCTTTTATGATGAATCAGGTTTGGATTGAAATTTTACATCCGAAACCTCATTTTTTAAACTCAAACGATATCCGATTCGATCACAATGATAATTCTTTGACAGTAAAGCTCTCAATAGGAAATATTCGTGTTTTATTTCCGGGAGATATCGGGAAAAAAACAGAACAAACATTGGTTGAGCAATATAAAGATAGATTAAAAAGCAATATACTCATTGCACCTCATCATGGAAGTATGTTATCCAATCATTTGGATTTTATTAAAGCCGTTGATCCAGAAATGGTTATTATTTCGGCAGGATGGAATAATAAATTTCATTTTCCCCATAAATCGGTTTTAAAACGATATGAAACAATGCATATCCCAATATATCGGACAGATATTCAAGGAGCAATAGAGATTCAAACAGATGGAAATCGTATTCATATAAAAAGTACTCGAGATTCATTATTATAAATAATATAAAGGAGGTTTTTCCTTATGTCCATTCAGATACTATCACTCATCCTGCCAGTAATATGTTTTTATGTCGTGATTATGGGGTGGGTTGTTCAGGATATCGTTCGGATAAAATCACCCTTCTCATGGATATTATGGATCGCTATCACTTTGGGTTTCGCTGCTCCAGCATATTTTATCAAACATAACGGTAAAAAAGCATGGGTGAGTTTGGTTGTTTGGATGTTGATGCTTATTGCATTAATTGGTACGGAGGTTGCTTTGACCATTCGATATATAGAGATAAACAAACAAAATGAAATTGTGAAAACTCCATTTCAAAAAGAAATTGACCCAAAAATCTCAAGAATTCAGTCAAGTACTCAAAAATTAATTGAAGCGGTTTTTGCATTAGATAAATTAAGTAAATCCATTGATCGAAAATCTCGTTTAGAAGACACATTAAAGGGGATTAAAAAGACGTTGTCTCAATGGGAATTACTCACTAAAACCTCACAATCTTTTGTCGAATATGTGGTTTATCATCAGGAAAAGATTCAGCAAGAAAAGATGGATTCTTTATTTGAATATGTACGTTTTCATGAAAAATATGCCAAACAATATATGGCATCGTTAAACCAATATTTAAGCCATTTTTATGAATTTATAGAATATTCCTATGAATATTATGATGACATTATGAAAGGCAAACAACCGCCGCGTCAGACCTACGAAAAATTTTATTATCGGTTTTATTTAGAATATGGTCAACATAAAATGGCTTATCAAGCATACTATAATCTGGTGTTCAAGGCATTAAGTGAAAATAATGAACTTCATGTGATTTTGCCTGTATTAGATCATCTTCATCCATCAATGCTGAAAATGGATAAACGACCCATTATGTACGGGAGTGATCAACAGTAACTATCACGGGTAATGCACTGTAAATATCTTCTTATTTATTTTAAGGAATAGGAACTTCCAATAAAAGGGAAGTTAGTTTTTCCCGTCCAAATTGAGAAAAATCTTTACGAGATTTAAGCCGATGTCCCAATACCCAAGGCATGACTTTTTGAACATCCTCAGGCAATACATAATCTCTATTGTTAAGATATGCACATGATCTCGATGCACGCAATAATGCCAAACCTGCTCTTGGAGATAGTCCCATATAAAAATGAGAAGACCTTCGCGTAAATTCCATAATATCTTGTATATATTCAACGAGTGAATCTGAACAATGTATTCTTGCAACTCGTTCTTGAAAAACCAAAACATCTTCTGCAGTCATGCTCGCATTAAGTTGTTCGAGTAAATCTTGGGGATTTTCGCCTTTTAAAAGCTGATTCTCAGCTTCACGTTTTGGATATCCAAGCTCAATACACATTAAAAAACGGTCTAATTGAGATTCCGGTAATGGAAATGTACCTGCATGTTCAAGCGGATTTTGAGTTGCTATCACAAAAAAAGGAGATGACAATATACGAGTATTACCTTCAGTGGTTACCTGATGTTCTTCCATTGCTTCTAAAAGTGCACTTTGCGTTTTGGGGGTGGCTCGATTAATTTCATCAGCAAGCAGTACTTGCGTAAATATTGGTCCCGGATGAAACACAAATGTAGATGTTTGTGAATCAAAAATCGATGTACCTAGAATATCACCGGGGAGCATATCACTTGTAAATTGAACCCGTTTAAATTGAAGTCCAAGACATTTGGCTAAGGTCTTGGCTAACGTGGTCTTGCCAATTCCCGGGACATCTTCAATGAGTAGATGTCCCTTGGCAAAAATACAGGTTAACGCTAAACGAATTTGATCTTCCTTTCCAAGAACGATCCCATTGATTGTTTTTAATATGTGTTCATACTCGATACTTGTTTTCATATTTAAGGCTTTCATCATCTTTGTTCCATTATATCAGGAGTATGAGTGTAACCTCTCCCTTCAAAAGGTACAAATTTTTGATAATTTTTTTTCCATGTTTCTTTTTTTAGCATTTGATAATTGGTTAAAGCCAAATAAAAAGCACCCACGGCCAGTTCTGCACAATGTATTGAAGTTGAAGGAAGTGTTTCAAGAAAACGAATTATGGTTTCTGGGGTCAGATTCCATGCTTCCTCAATCGATTTGCCTTCAGAAAGGTTTGCTACAGTATTAGCACATGCATGAGTGTTCATACATCCGTTAATCCGAAATGATATGGATTCGATAAGCTCACCAGAAACCATAATAAACATTTCAACCGTATCTCCGCAATCACCAGTTCTTTTTCCATACCCATCTGGATGATGAATCACTTCACAATGATCTGTTGAAAATGCCATTGTCAGATAATTATTCGAATGATGTTGAAGCATATCCCATCGTTTTTCGTCCATATTATGGTGTTACTCCCTAATCTATCGTTAATGCATTGAGTGTTAATGATATAGGTTTTTCCCATGACATATCCTGTCCAAATGTAATGGGTCCGGGCCTACGGTAATCATCATCATGCGGAGTAGCAGCTAACCATTTTGAACGTAACGATTTAACCACTTTAAAGGCATTTGAATTCACATTAACTAAGCTTTTTTCAATAACTAAATTTAATTTCGCCTGACGTTCTTCAAGGTGCATTAGTGGAGCAATAGGAATCCCTATTGGCTGCCATTCTTCAAACTCATATTCAAGATTTTTTATCGCCGCCATCATTCCAGTTGCCTTATTGGCAAGCAAACTAAATGCGGCTAATCCTAAATTATATCCATAAACGCAATCAAACATTGTCGGATCAGACCCTCTGCCATCATAACCAAAAAAATGAGTTTGGTTTTTAAACTTAGGAACAGATTTGCTATATATTTTCTCAATAATTTTAGGTAGTTCCCGGTCTGAAGAAATTACATTTTCTTTGACGAGTTCCTGTACAAGTTTCTTTTTAGACATGATGGTTTCTTTGAATAATAGATAAGCGCCAGTATCATAATTTTTAAATAAAATTGACCCATAGAAATCAGCATCAAGTCCAGATTCTTCCATTTTACTTCGGTACCATGATCGTTCAATACCAATTTTATATAATCCTTGTTCTTTTAGGATGTTGAGATAATCTTTGACCATGCTGATAATAATTTTATCGGTTTCAATCTGTGAAAATTGGAAATTGCCATGACTATCCCGTTCCATCAATAGACCTTCCTGAAAGAAATCCGGTATGTCATGAAATAAGTCATCATCCCTAGTATTCCAAACCGAAATCGTATTATTTTCTCTTGCTGAACGAGCAAGCCTGCGCAAATAATCTAATTTATCTTCTAATTGAGGAAAAGCTTCATGGAAATCTCGGTCATGAGTCTGGTTGTATTCAGCAATAATCGTATTGAGTTTTATGATAAACACTTGAATTTCATTGATAAATTCTAAAACTCCTTCTGGAATAACAATGACGCCATAATTTTTCCCGACCGCTGCACGTCTGACAATTGCATCACAGATCACCCGGGACAAATGCCGTAAGGTCATACCATAAGCAGTGTAATCGATTTCACCTCGTTGTTTTGCTTTTTCAAGCCGTTTTATATCCACATAATCAGCAAGTTCTTCTCCTATTAAGGTCATATTGGCATGGGTTTGAAGTGCAACTTCAAGTGCAAGATGGCTTGCTACTCTTCCCATGACTTTACATATATGCCAATATTTAACATCTGAACTACTGTCTGTACTTAAACGACTGACACTTTCTGCAAATGCACGCGCAGCCGTATAAAATCCAAAAGAAGTGGCACACAAAACCGTTTTATTTGAATCTCTAACTTGAATATCGCCATCTATTGTTTTCGGTACTCCAATAACCTGAATGCCTTCGTCATAGAATTCCTGAGCAAGAAATGCTGCATTGGTATTCGAATCATCTCCGCCAATAATAACTAATGCGCTAAGATGAAGCCGTTTACAGGTATTTTTTGAAAGGGTTAATTTCGATTTAGAATCAATTTTAGTCCGGCCTGTTTTAATCATGGTAAATCCGCCAAGATTTCTATACTTATCTACAATCTCCTGAGTAATTTCAATATATTCATTTTCAAGAATTCCATCTGGGCCAAGAAGAAAACCAAAAATGCGATTTTCAGAATTTGCTTTTTTAGCAGCATCAAAAATGCCAGCAACAACATTATGGCCTCCGGGAGCTGGCCCACCTGAGAAAACAACACCAATATGCCGTTTTTGGGTATAAAATTGAATAAACGCATCATCATCAGGAACCTGATCTGAAATGAGCTGAACTTTCATGTCAATAATTTTATCAAGTTGCTTCCTTGCCTCAGCGTCAATTGAAAAATGAAATGAATCGGATTCTTTTAAACAGGTATATCTGTTTAAAAATACATTGCATACTTTAGATGTATAATTTCGGCGGTCGATTATTTGACTATTTTCGATTGAAATAACCTGTTTAACAACAGGATGGTTTAAAAGAATTTCCATATTTTTACCTCCATTTCTAAAATGGTTGTCACGAAGTAGCGCAGAGTCACAAAACTATTTTTCTGGGTTTCAGATTTTCAATTTATTTGTGCTTTACGTTGTGTTTCTGTGCCTTTATGCCTAAATAATTATTTGACAACTACTCGGTTTCTACCAGATCGTTTAGCATCATACATCGCTTCATCAGCTCGATTAAACACTGACACAATATCCTTATCTGAGTTTTTGACTTGGGTTACACCAATGCTAATAGTAATTTTTATATGTTCATTTTTATGAACAAAATCGATACGTTCTACAATACGTCTTAATTTCTCAGCAACCTGAGCTGCGCCTTTTTTATCCGTTTCTACTAAGATAATTACAAATTCTTCTCCACCATAACGGCTGAGTAAATCATTAGATCGTAAATTCGGAGTTAAACGAATAATGATTTCTTTTAAACATTGATCCCCAATCGCATGACCATAGGAGTCATTGATATTTTTAAAATGATCAATATCAAATACCATTAACGAAAATATATGTTTATATCGAAGAAAGCGGTCCCATTCTTCTTGAATGTTTTTTTCGTATTTTCTGCGATTAGCAGCACCTGTGAGTGGATCAATATGAAGTTCATTTTCGAGTTTTGATGCATATTCACTTGCTTCATTAATCTTTTTTTTCATTTTCATCTGGTCAATCTGGAACATTTCCACTTTTTGATCGAACTCAGCTTTTCGAGCCATATCTTCATTAATTTTCTTTTGAACTTTCTCTTTTATATTGGTGAGCTTGGACAGAACCGTTTCTTTTAAATCACCAAGTGATTGAAATAGATTCACATTATCGGAAATTTCGTCAATATGTTTTTCGATCGTTTTACCAAATTCTGTCTGTGACTGATATGAACCACTTGCTTCAACAACTGTATTTAAAAGTCCTTTTTCAATATCAAGAATTTTTTTGCCAATTTCTTTAATAAATTCAGCGGCCTTCTGATTGTCAGAACTTAGCTTTGAAATACAATCCTGTAGTAGTAGAAGGATATCTTTTTTTACTTCAGAAAAATCATTTAATTTTTCAGCTCTTGAAATTCGTTCGGCTAAGTGATTCAGTTGAGTTATAAAAACTTCACTCACGGTAAGACGTATTGAATTAATGATATCCAGATAGGTTACACGAAATTGATCAATCAATTCAGGTTGGCATGTTTTACGAGTGGCTGGTAATTCATCTGATTTTAACCATCTTGTTAATAATGATGGATATTTTGGTTTTTCTGACGATATGGGTGGTGTTTCAGCAATTGAATCTTTGTATATTGCATTTTTTAGATCATTAATTCCAGATTCAATTTTATTAAAAAATTCAGTATCCTTAATCTCTCTTTTTTGTTGAACTAATTTTTTTAAATTTTCAATGATAGTCGATATCTGCTGATTTTCATTAGATGTTAAGAACTGTAATACAAAATTCAAAGCATATTTATACACTTCTTCAATACGATCTATATGTTTTGCTAATTTAATACGATCTTTTGAATATTGGTCAACTTGTTTTTTTAATGCAGCATTCTCAGTAACTAATCTATCATATTCTTCACGGGTTGGCTGATTTTCTTCTTGGGTTACTAATTTCTGTATTTCAGGTTGCAATTTGATAATTTCGTAAAGCGATTCTGTATCAAATTTGACGCCTGTTTTATTGGTAACTTCTGTATGCTCAACCGTTAATTTTGAAAACAGTCGAATAAAATCGTGAACAGATATCATTTGCTCCTCCACTTTTTCAAGTAGCTGCTGCTTATTTTTACATCATTTTTTTGCAACCTATTTGAATTAAATCTTTTGTATATATGGATTCACTAAAAGAATAAAGGATTTTGTAATGGTTGCATAAAGATTTTAAGATATATATTACTCATGAAAAAAGCAGTGAAATCATATTAAGCGATAGCGGCAAACATTTTACCCCTGTGATCGTTGGCCTTGATCATCGTTTCGGCCAGACATTATTCGTGTCGTGACAGAATTGTAGGGGTGAACCTTGTGTTCGCCCTCCAAAAGGGCGATGACAAGCATCGCCCCTACATGTGGCCGAAACGAAGATCAAGGCCTGATCGTTCAAGCATTTATTGACATTGAGAATAAATTTAATGCAGAGATATAAGAAGTGAATACTCCTAAATAATTTTATAATTTTTATCTATACCCAATTTTAGTCGATTTTTTGTATATCATAAAAATTTGTAAAGGTTAAGTATTTTTATGTCAACTATATAAAAATATTCTGATTGCAATATAATTTTGCAAGAGGCTCTTGAGTTAATAATTGGATTCAAGTAAGAAACTTTGTAACTACTCAGGCAAGCTAAAAGCAGAGGGAAAAGGGATTCGTTCAAAATGGTATAAACAAGACAAGGGTAATATTCTTTAATAAGGGTAATCATAAAGGTAATATTATTTTGTTCATAGCGTTTGGAAATAAGAAAGATAATCCATTGAAAAAAATAAACATTCTATTACAATTCTGTCTGTGTCTTATTGCATTGATTATATTTTTTGTATCATTTTTTTATCTGCATGCTTATGCTGACAAACCGCCTATTCCAGAAAAAGGTGTATATATCGGCGCTATTTTGTTAGACGGACAGAGTTTTCCATATGAATTTAATGAACGCATTGGATATCGACATGCTTTTTTTGGCGAATTTTTTGTGTTTCCAGAAGTGGTTAATCCAGAGAGCACTGAGTATAAAAAACTAATTCGTTTTCTTGAAATCTGCAAATCTGCTGGTGCAATGCCTTTGCTCACCATTGAAACACATCAGGGACTTTCATCTTACAGGATTGAACACATTCAATCCCTTGCCGAATTATTAAACCAATTTCAGCTTCCAATATTTTTACGCTGGAATCATGAAATGAATGGAAGCTGGTATGCATGGGGGCAGCAGCCAGCGTTGTATATTGAGAAATTTAGAGAATTTGCCACAATCATGCATACGATGACAAGCAATGTGGCTATGGCTTGGACACCCAATCAAGGCTGGGGCTATCCTTGGCCTAATGGTAACTATAGTATTTCTGATGATAATATTACAGATATTCAACTGTTAGATACCAATAAAGACAACAAAATAACAGCAGCAGATGATCCATATATGCCCTATTATCCCGGAGATGACTATGTAGATTGGGTTGGGTTTAGCTTTTATCACTGGGGTAATGCTTTGGAATCTGGATATAATCAGATACCAGATTCTCAGAAATGGGCTGATGCGAATGGATTAACTGGAGCGATTCAGAATTTTCATGAGATATTTGCAGTAGGGCATCAAAAACCTATGATGATTTCTGAGACTGCGGCTTTTTTTGATTTGAATGATATCAAAGGCGGTGGTGCTTCAGAAAACGACATTAAAACAGAATGGATTAAACAGGTTTATAATCTCAATGATCCAAATTTATCCAAACTTGATATGGATTTACCTAATTTAAAAGCAATATGTTGGTTTAACCAAGCTAAATTTGAAACAGAGTTCAATGGAATAGTCGATTGGCGGCTGGACAGCAATCTAAGCGTGGCTCAGGTTTACCAAAACATTATAGCCAATACTTATTTTATAAAAGCGATATTTGATTCTGATTATGCAGCATTCATTACCTCTCCCGTAACCGTTCAATCCAATACAACCTACCGCGTTGAAGTGCAATATCGTGCGGTTGATGACAGAGAAATTGAAATTAATCTGCTTGATTCCGATAATTTTACATGGTACGGAGGAAAACGAATAAAGGTAACTAAAGGTGCAGACCGAATTGGATTGAATGTGGTGACTCAATCTAATATTTTTTCTAATAAAACGTATTTCTGGGATTTGATGGTGCTTCCTGTTGGCAGTGATTGGACTGAAGCATTTTATAAACGTCAAAAACCTGTATGGAGTTTGCAGAGTTTGCAGACAGAACATGAAATTCAAGGATTAACAGTTTTAACACAAGGTCTTACGGTTTCATTGTCTTGGGATACCGTTCCAAATGCCGAAGGATATACATTGCTTTATGCACCTTATCCAGATATGAACCCGATTGGAGAAATTGATTTAGGCAATATCACCCAACTGTCTGCGAATCTTGATTCAAAATTTGCTTGTTATATAGCGGTACGACCTTATTCTATTGAAAAAACTGAACCGATTTCGGATATTTGGAGTTTTCAACTACCCTAAACATAAAGGCATATACTCATGAAAATCGAAACCCAGAAACAAGGTGATGTCTTAATTATTATTCCTTTGGAAAAACGTATAGATATTACCTGCGCAAAGGAGTTTAAAGGGAAACTGGTCGATTGGATTAATGAAGGCAACCGCCAAATTGTATTGAATCTTGCACATGTTGAGTT
>PDZT01000379.1 GCA_002753105.1 Deltaproteobacteria bacterium YD0425bin50
CTCTCAGGGTATTGCTTATCGGTGGCGAGCCGCTTCCCAAAGATTTAGGTGAGCATCTTCAACCGATTTTTAGTACAACAGATGTATTTAATGTGTATGGCCCCACAGAAACAACCATATGGTCAACCTCGAAAAAAATAAATGACGGAAAGCTCACTATTGGCAAACCATTAAAAAATGAATCGGTTGTGATTCTTTCTCAACATAATACCCTGCTTCCGTTTGGAGTGATCGGAGAAATTGGCATCAGTGGAGATGGAGTAGCGCGAGGCTATTATCAGCGTTCTGACCTGACAGAAGAAAAATTTATTCCGCATCCTTATATTCATGGTAGCCGTATTTACAAAACCGGCGATTTAGGCAGATGGCTTGCCGATGGTAATCTGGAATGTCTCGGAAGAACCGATGACCAGATTAAAATTCGTGGGTATCGCATTGAACTTGGAGAAGTGGAATGTTGCCTGAAACAACACCCTAGCATTACAGAAGCTGTTGTGGTTGCAAAAGAAACGGATTTGGTTTCCCGTGAATTAGCCGCTTATTTTATCAGTTCCAAAGAACTCAGTATTTCAGAATTGAGATCGTTTCTTGGAGATTATTTGCCGGATTATATGATTCCGTCAGTTTTTATCAAATTAGACAAACTCCCTTTAACGCCAAATGGCAAAGTCGATAAAAGAGCACTCCCCTCCCCAGAACATACAGGACTTAAACCCGATACCGAATATGTTCCTCCAAGAAATGAGACAGAATATAAACTGACATCTCTATGGAAAGACGTGTTGCAGGTTGAAAAACTGGGCATTTACGATAATTTTTTTGCTTTGGGTGGACATAGTTTGAAAGCAACCCGCATGGTATCTAAAATCCATAAAGAATTTGGAGTTGAAATTCGTCTGAGGGATATATTTTCGTTTCCAACAATTGCAGGATTATCAGGAATTGT
The DNA here is from genome assembly GCA_002753105.1 of Deltaproteobacteria bacterium YD0425bin50. GTDB lineage: Bacteria > Desulfobacterota > Desulfobacteria > Desulfobacterales > YD0425bin50 > YD0425bin50. The sequence continues at coordinate 947 of PDZT01000379.1, forward strand.
TCGGAACAAAACAGTTTCGGATTCGATACAAATTGAAATGGTGCCAGTTTCTGATTGCTATGACTTGTCTTATTCTCAGAGACGGCTTTGGATTTTAGATCAAATGGAAGATCATTTTGCAGCGTACAATATGCCCAGCGCCTATCAAATTATGGCTAAACCTAACAATGAAAACGGATTCAATATATCGGCGTTTAAAAGAGCTGTGGAAACGCTTGTTCATCGTCATGAATCATTACGAACGGTCTTTAAAGTAGTTAATGGTGAACCTAAACAAAAAATTCAGGATACAATCAAAAACGTAATCGAAGAAATTGATTTAAGTGAAACCATAGAAAATCCAAAGTATCTCCTTGAAAAAACAATGAAAGTTATTGCAGAAGAAGCGGTTAGGCTGTTTGATCTTTCAGCAGGGCCGCTCTTCAGAGTGAAACTGATCAAATTACACAAAGGATTCTATGCGTTCACGTTGACCATGCACCATAGTATTAGTGATGCATGGTCGCTGGATATCCTAACCCAAGAGATGATAACATTATATAAAGCCTATTGTTTTGGCGTATCAAAGGTTTCGCTGCCGGTATTAACCATTCAGTATAAGGATTATGCTGCATGGCAACATAAGATGATTACATCGGATATCGCAACTGAAAGCAAAGCCTATTGGAAAGAAAAATTTTCCGGTGATTTGCCAATACTGACTCTCCCGACAGATTTTCCGCGACCGACAATTCAGACATATAATGGGAAAACACTTTATTTTGAATTGAATCGCGACATCACAGAAGGGTTGAAGACTCTTGGGAAAAAGCATCAGGCGAGTTTTTTTATGGTGCTGTTGGCATTGATAAAAGTATTATTGCATCGCTATTCATCTCAGGAAGACATGATTATAGGTTCACCAGTCAGCGGCAGAACTCATCCTGATCTGGATAACCAAATTGGATTTTACGTCAATACCTTGGCATTAAGGGATATGATAAGACCCGAGGATTCTTTTGTCAGCGTGTTGCAGCAAGTCCGAAACACAACCTTAGATGCGTATCAACATCAGCTCTACCCATTTGATCTTTTGGTGAACGAACTCAAGCCAATTAGAGATTTAAGCCGCGCGCCGTTGTTTGATGTGATGGTGGTGTTAAGACATCAGGATACTTATCTGACAGAACTTGATGATATCCGTATCGAACATATAAAAATTGATTCGAATATCAGTAAATTTGATCTCACGTTTGAAGTCTCTGAATTAGCCAACCATATAGAAATCGGAATCAATTATAACACGGATTTATTCAAACCAGATACGATTCAGCGCATGGCTGACCATGTAAACGAATTATCAACATCTATAATCAGGCATCCTGAAGATGCTGTTAGCAACTTAAATTTGTTAAGCGATAGCGAGCGTCAGATGGTTTTACATGAATTTAATAAAACGCACTGTTTTTTCCCAAAAGATAAAACACTTGTTGATCTGTTTGAAGAACAGGTAAAAAAGACACCTAATCATATCGCAGTCATATATAACGATATCCAGTTGACATATTCTGAGCTTGATAACCTAGCAAATCAGTTAGCCAATCGACTTGTAGCGCATTTTATTGAAAAAGAATCCATTATTGGGATGATGACCCATAGAAATGAAAAAGCAATGATTGGTTTGTTAGGAATATTAAAAGCGGGCTGTGTTTATCTTCCGATTGATCCGGATTATCCTCAGGATAGAATTCAGTATATGCTTAAAGACAGCAGATGTGGCTGTCTGATAACAGAATCCCACTATATTGAACATGCAAAAGAAAAATTTGGGATAAATCTCATGTTGAACATGGATGAACAGAACGAAAAATTAAACCCCCATATTCCTTTTTCATCTACTCCTTCTTCTTCTCCATCATCACTTGCATATATTATCTATACTTCGGGTTCGACAGGAAAGCCTAAGGGAGTGATGATAGAACATCGAGGCTTTGTGAATATGATTCTGGATCAAATCCGGGGATTTGATGTAAAGGAATCAGATCGTGTATTGCAATTTGCATCGTTGTCATTTGATGCGTCTTTATCTGAAATTTTTATGACAATGTTAAGCGGTGCTGGATTAGTCATTGCAGATAGAAAAACAATCGAGGAACCAACCGCATTTATTTCCTATATCAATCAGCATCAAGTAACGGTTGCCACATTACCGCCGACATATCTGAATGCGTTGAATGGTGAAGGATTAGATTGCCTAAAAACGATTATCACAGCGGGAGAACCTGCCATTATGAGCGATGCGCTTTTTTACAGCAAATCCAAAAGATATATAAATGCGTATGGGCCTACGGAAATTTCAGTATGCGCATCGTATTATAAAATGCCATCGGATGTCATTAACATAACTTCAGTACCTATTGGAAAACCGATATCCAACATGGAACTAGTCATTCTCAATGAACAAATGAATCCTGTTCCTATCGGCATAGCTGGAGAAATGTATATTTCTGGTGAAGGGCTAGCTCGTGGATATCTCAACAAACCCGAATTGACAACTGAAACATTTATATCTCATCCGTTTGAAAAGGGAAAACGGTTATACCGAACTGGAGACATTGGCAAATGGCTGTCAGACGGAAATATTGTCTTTTTAGGAAGAAAAGATGATCAGGTTAAAATTCGAGGGTATCGAATCGAGCTTAAAGAAATCGAATACACTATCCGACAGTCTGAGTTTATATCTGATGCAGCGGTTATAGCTACACAAAAAGCAGAACTGGCAGCGTATGTTGTCGTAAAAGAAAACAGAGACACAGAAGAAGTGTTGGCTCAACTTAAGGAAAATTTAAAACAAGTTCTGCCCTACTATATGATTCCTGCTTATTGTATTGCGTTATACAGTATTCCGCATACGCCCAACAGAAAAGTTGATCAAAAGGCTTTGCCAGAACCTGAAATTTCAAAGTGGACATCTCAAACGGGATATCGTCAGCCCCGAAATGAGTTAGAAAAAAAGATGGCAGTACTGTGGGAAAACGTATTACAAAAAAGTCCAATCGGTATTGATGATAACTTTTTTGATTTAGGCGGCAATTCTTTAAAAGCCGTTCA
>PDZT01000380.1 GCA_002753105.1 Deltaproteobacteria bacterium YD0425bin50
TTATCTAAAAAATTTTTTGTCATTACACATCGCTAAAACATCTGTAGTGCCTAAATCTATTAATAGACTAGTATAACTTACTGATATCACATGTAAATTTTTTTATAGCCATGAAGTTGGGTTAATTGGTTCTTCGTTTTCTGCACGATAGTGCTTAGTCCAACGATAAGGTGAGCGGTTGCGCTGATTAAGCGCAATCCGCTCCACCTTTTGGTTGGACGGCGTTTAGTCCGCCTTGTGACTGGCATCATCATTGCAATTAATGAGAAAAGTAATTTCCCCTTTCTTTTCTGCACGATAGGGCTTAGTCCAACGTCCCAAATCAGCGGTGAGCGATTAGCGAATCCGCTGCATTTGGTTGGTTAGGCGGCGTTCAGACCGCAAATTTTCTCCGCCTTTCCTCTGTTAGTTTTTAAGATAATCAGTGATTATGCTTTTCTCCTCTTTACAATAAAACCATATTATTTAACTAAAAAAATCTCACATCCTTTTTTTGCTTCACTCCAGACTTTCTCATTCTCAAGTATTTTATCTGCGCTGTATTGTTATGGGAGGGGTATATGAATTTTGAATTCCTGTAATTATCGGGTTATTCTCACTTAATTGATAATAACTACGACATGTATTTGAATTCTGGCCAAATTCAATATCTCCGTCTATACATGTTGGCAATAAATGAACTCCATTAGGTAGTCCTGAACTGTAAGTCATCATACTTTTCATGGTTAAATTATTTGTTAATAATGCTGCTGATTCTGCAATATAATAATATTTATTTCCTATAATGAACACATTTTTTTTTAATCCAAGACTAGATAAATAACCATAACTGTGAGAACAAACATATGCATTTCCACTACATGTATTTTCAATATAAAATCCAGGTATTGCATTAACGGTACCAAAATCACAACTATCATCAGGCAATCCACAAGTTTCTACTTTATCAATTGCACCAGTTGAAGGATTCACTTGTGAGGTATATCCAAGTGGACTTAAAAAAATTATTAATGTTGACGGATTTTGTACTATTCCTAAAAACGTTCCAATCTCCTGGCCATTCCCATCTTTTACGATAATATTCCCATAATTCACATGCTGGAAATTGGCATTGACTTCAGCGGATTTAGCTGGAGTTCCCGGAGTAAATGTATAAGGTACTTCAGCCGTTACTGTAGAAACAAATATCACACTCATTACTATTGCCATAACTAAAATTTGTGTCTTTTTCATATTATTTTCTCTCCTTATTATTTTTGATGTTTCTCTATATTGTTATCAGTTATATTCTCTCGCCGCATATTTTTATTTTTTCGTTTCATCTTCCATAAATCACTGGCTAACCTCTCTTTGCGGCAGTTGTTCAGGGGGCTAACGTTAAGGTGAGCGGTTGCGCTGATTAAGCGCAATCCGCTCCACCTTTTGGTTGGACGGCGTTTAGTCCGCATTCAATTGGCATCATCATTGCAATTAATGGGCAAAGTAGTTCTTCGTTTTCTGCACGATAGTGCTTAGTCCAACGCTCAAAATGAGCGGTGCGGGCGTTTAGCCCGCATCCGCTCCATTTTGTTGGTTAGGCGGTGGTTAATCCGCTAATCTTTCATCCGCTTTGCTTGTCATATCCCCGACATCTTCAAGTATTTTTTGTAAATCATTCGGGTTATAGGATATATTCCACTGCCATTTTCCAAACCCCTTGTGAGCATTTACCGCTTTGCACCATTCGTCAAGAAATTCCCGCTTGGTCTTGTCTTTTTCTCTCTCTTTGCCTTTTGTTTCAAGTATAATGTATGAGCCTGATTTCAGTTTAATTATAAAATCTGGAAAATATCTACTTACTACCCCTTGATAATTGTAATAAATTGTAAATCCTAAGTGATCGTTTTTAACAAAAGATAAAACTTGATGGCTGTCATTAATCGTTCTTGCTTCAAGAAATTCCCACTTGCTGTCTGCTACTACAAAGTTAATATGTGATTTTGAAAAATTTTCACATCGTTTGCTTGTCCACCATGTTCGGACATCAGCGGTTGAACGGATAGGATACTCTTTGTCGAAAATAGGGCTAAGTTCAGTTGTGTTCTCGGCTCGGATTTCATTCCAAATATGTTGAATGACTTTATTCATATTCAACATAATCAAAATTCGTTTTCTTATTTCATCCTGATTAAATAATGGATTTTTAATGCTTATCCTATCCGAATAAATGAATTGCTCAACAATATGGATCAATTGAATGAGAAAACTTTCTTTACTTCCTTTCCAGTCTGGTTTCTTTTCGGAATTGTAAATGGTAGATGCAACACGAAATATAATAGATTGTAAACGAAGCTTGGCACCTATTTCTTTTAAATCAATTTCAGTCAATGCCGCTGGATTGGGTTTACCTGCGATGATAGATGCTAACTCAGCTTCAGTGATGCTCTCATAAGGGTCAAGTTCAAGCAATTTAACTTTGTCTAAATGTATAGTAAGTACGGGTTTATAGACATGATCTATCCTTAAAATATTTGGGAAAAAAATTTCATGCTCCGCTTTTTCTTTAGCGGGTTCTATTTTTGTTTTTGGCGGAGGCGGTGGTGGTATTTCTCCGTTCCCTCTATCTTCATGAGGCAAAAATGTAAAAGGAACTCCGAAAATATTGACATATTCGGCTTCAAACAAACCATCTTCACTCACATCATAAGAGGTTCTGCGCAATCCTCTGCCAACAACCTGCTCACATAATAACTGGCTGGAAAACGCCCTCAAACCCATGATATGAGTAACGGTTTTGGCATCCCAACCTTCGCTTAACATGCCAACAGATATAACATTTTGAATCTGTTCACCTGGTTCGCCAAGTTTGCCAACTGTGTCGACTGTTAAGCGAAGCCATTCAGCCTGTTGTTTTTTTGTAAGTTTTTTTTCTTTTGGTTTTTCCTCATCAGGTTCTTTGTCTTCTTCGGTGTCTTCGACAATGACCTGTTCCGTTTCTAACTCAGCTTTTTCCAAGATACTGCTGTCAATCTGTAAATTTTTTTCAGGGTCACACAAATCACCTAAATCCGCTACTGAAAGTAAAAATGAATCCCGGTCAAAAGAATTTTTTATTCTCGCTGAAGTATAAGTGGTATTTGCAACGGTTATCATCACTGGCGGAATAGGATGCCCTGCTTTTTCCCAGTCATCTTTGGTGGCTTTCCAATCCTTTCCCAAAAGCAAATAGGCGTTTTTGATTAAATCCGGTAAGGGCTCAGTTTCATCAGCTTTCCGACTGATGTCGTCTTTGACGGTTTGATCCGCATAAATATGATACAACCTTGAACGTAATTCCTTATCCACATTTCCATCATCGCGGATGACGATTCTTGGCGTTTTCACCAAACCGGATTCAATAGCGTCATTGAGACCAAAATCACTGACAATCCAAGTAAAAAGCGCTTCTTCTGCCGATTTTTTCCCTGATGGCGCAAAAGGGGTGGCTGATAAATCAAAACAGCGAAGAATACCTTTGGTCTTATGAATTCTATCAAGCCCGCCTATCCAAACAGTGCTTTCGAGAATATCCTCTTTTTTTAAGCCTTTAATTTTGCTTTCTGCCGGAACACGCCATGCATGATGCGCCTCATCATTTATCACAATTAAATTGGAGGCAAAAGCCATATCGCCTAATACTTCACGAACATAAGCATCATCACTTTTCGCACCTCTTTTATCCACGCTTTTTTTCTTCGCTATTTTTTCTTCACTGTCCCATGCCAACGTGTGCCAGTTAATAATTTTGACTTTGCCTTGCCTCAAAGATTCTATCATGCCGCCAGGAACAATATTAAACTCCTCATAATAATTGTTTTTATCAAAAGGATTCAGCACGCTTAACCGATTGCGAACCGTTAAACCGGGTGCAATCGTCAATACATTTTTTGAAAACCGTGTATCTTTGGAATTTGCAACTTTATTTAAAACCTGCCAGGCGATCAACATACTCATTATAATAGTTTTACCGGAACCGGTAGCCATTTTACTGCACCATCTTGAAAAATCCCCACCATC